>NZ_CP016354.1 GCF_002240355.1 Prauserella marina | reverse complement strand
CTTGGGCGGCTGGACTGGTCCCCGCGTGGACGAGGTGTCGGTAGTTGCCTGCTCGGTCATGCTGGCAGCACCTCCGCTTCCTCTGCTTCCTCGGCCTCAATGGCGGTGATACGTGCGACGATCTCGGCGACCAGGTCGAGGTAGTCCTCACCGACCTGTTCGGCGCGCTCGGTCGGCAGGATGTTCCCCCGGCCTCCCCTGCGCTTCTCCCACCACTTGAGGCCGTCCGTAGCCTCGGCGACCTCGAAAGACAGCTCCCCCCGGTCGCGGCAGGTCTTGGCCACCGTGCGAGCGTCCCGGATGACAGCGTTGAACACCGGTGCGTCGTTGCCGGGGATCTCGTCCAGCAGTTCCTGGATCTTTGCGCGCGCTTCGACCCAGGCTCCGACCGGGCGCCTCTCCCCCGTGGTCTTGTTGCGGTAGTACTTGTGCTCGAACGCGAACAACACCGATCCAAGCAGCTCCAGGTCGGGGTTCCACTTACGGACGTTCGTGAATCGCCTGTTCACCCCCTCCCAGCCCTTGATCGAGCCGGAGTCAGCAACCGAGAGCGGCACCAAAGCCCAGCGCGCGGCCGTGAGGGCCAGGACCTGCGGCTCCTTGCTCGACGGCGGGCAGTCCAGGATCACCCACGCGTAGTTGTTCTCCAGCACCAGGCGGGCGATGAGGACGGCGAGACTCAGCCAAGCCGCGTTGCCACGCCGTTGCGTGACGCCGGCGATCATCGCGGGCAGGTTCTCCAGCTCCTCCCCGCTTGGAAGCATGTCCAGGCACTGTCGGCCACCGACGTCCCGGATGATCTTCGGTTCCGCTCCAAACAGGATGGACTGCGATAGTGCCTCGCCGCCGTCGTTCAGCGGATGCTCGCTGGTGCCCAGGTCGGAGTGTGTGTTGCCCTGAAGGTCCATCTCGATAATCAAGACCCGGCCGTGCGGTTGCCCCTGGGCCGCCTTGGCCGCTTCGTTCTCGGCGAGCAGCGCTGCCGTGTGCGTCGCGATCGACGTCTTGCCCTGTCCGCCCTTGCCCTGGAAGACCGCAATCACCCGTTCCAACAGCGGCCGGATCATCGCGATGAACGCATTCAGCTCGTCGTCCGTCGTGCCGTCGCTGAAGTTCTTCAGGGTGAGCTGGCTCAACTCCGGTACTTGGGTCGCAACCACGGTTGGATTCCCTTCCTGGCAGATCGGTGAGCGCTTCGTCGGCACGTTCGGCGGGCCATCTGTTGATCCGTCCACGCGCACGTACGTGCCGATGAGGATACCGCCGCCAGCGGTACCGTCCGCCGAACCGTGCGACAAGGTGTGTTGGCGACCCCATGCTCTGCCGTCTTTGCCGTTCAGGGGTGGTCCGTGCATACGTCGTTCAGTGCTTGCGCGCGTACATCTGCCTGCTGGTCATGTCGCTGGTCACTACCTGCGCCCGCGTATTAGGAATTACCGCAGCTCACGAGTGCGTCAGGACGTTGGTCTCCGTCTCTGGTCAGTCGTCAGTGTGTTTGTTGGTATTTCAGCGGAATTGCACATCTGGCCGAGTGTCTGTTCGTAGGTGAGTACCGAAGGAAACTTGTTAGTTAGTCCGTCAGTTGGTAATTGCTAACGGCTTGTTGAAAGGCTGGCCTTGGTGTCGTCTATACGAACACCGGTCAGTTCTTTTGCACGTTTATTACATGAGCCTAGAGTATGGACCTTGTAATAGTCGTACTTAAAGCCGTACAGATAGACTTTAAGGAGACTTACGTAAGGCCGAAGTTATAGACCAGGAAAGCGACTTGACCACCGACAACATAGACGCTGTCATTTCGACTCATCAAGCAACTGACGTAAAGCTGGCCTAGAAGCTGAGCGACCATCTGAACAAGCGACTAACGTGGAGTTGTGAACTGGTCATATGCGTAACATTGCATGTTACGGGATGCCTCAACGGCATCGCGTTTTCCCATAGAACGTCGCTCAGTGCTCCTCAAATTCAAAGCGTGTACTGGACTGGACGGGTTGCCGCGCGTAGGCGCTTAACGTTGGGAAACTCGTCAACCTCATCGAGAATGGACAGCACATCGTGGTGGCCTGTGTCGACTGCGTCGTCGAGAGCTTCTTGAATCTCGTCTGCTGCGTAGGCGAAAGTGACCAAAGACTTGGTGCTGAACTCGTCGCTCTTGTACTCGCTGGCGAGCAGATCCAGCCAATCTCGTTCGTCTTCCGGAACATCAAGGAGATCGGCCGCTGAAAGCAACGCCTCCGCTACTCGACGGAGGAGGGTGTGATTGGACGCGATCCAGCCATGTTCCTGGCTCAACTGGGATTGGCCGGAGTTGCGCATGTCGCGGGCTTGCTTCTCATCCGGTCGGCCACGGGTGGTGAGACTGGTGAGCCTGTCGGCGCGGTCCTGTACACCTTGGCCGCGTGTGATGGCGTAGCTTGCACCGATCTGCCGACGCAGCACGTCCTTGGGCTGACCGATTCGAAGGCCAAATCGCAGTGCAGCGAGCTCGGCGTTGCGGTCCTGCCACCACAGCGCGTTGCCCAGGCCGAGAGCGTCGAGGTGGTCGAACGCGCGCACCCCACGATTAGCCGCCGGGGAACGGCGTAGGAACAGTAGGACATCGGCCGGATCAGCGGCATCTGGTGAGGGAATCTGGTCCAGCCGCGGGTCGTCCATGCGTTCACGGCGCCGGGAGATCGCGCGAACCAGCGCCGCGACGTCGGCGGGCGGGGGAGCGGACTGCCAGTGCGCATGGCAGCCGATCCCGGAGAACTGGCAGCGAAAGGCGTCGCCGGCAAGGAGGACTCTGTGGACCGCATGGGTGCTGGTCAGCTCGACGACCGGCCGGGCAGTGCGCACCTCGGCGATCGCCAGCCCGAGAACCGCCGGTGTTGACGGAGTGATCGCATCGTCGGCGAGGTCGGCGACGAGCTCGTCTAGCCATCGTCGGGCCTTGACGCCGTATCGGTCGGCGGCGGCTGCCAGGCCGAGCGCGACTTCGACTAGCTCGTCGCGGTGGTCGGCGAGCCAGGGCCATCGAGGGTCGTCCGGGTCGACGACGCGGGCCCGGCGGGACGGCCGGGCAAGGTCCTGAGTCGGCTCGTCGTAGCGCAGCAGGTCGGTCAGCGTGGCGAGCCGCCAGCGGGCTGGCTGGTGGGGGTCGCCACGGCCAGTGCGCCGGCGCCGAACGGCCCGCGGGTCGTCCGGCGCGCGGTCGTGGCTGTCTCGGCCGATGCCGAGCCCTGTGCCGAGCTGGTCGTAGAACAGTCCGTCGCTCAGCCCGCCGCGCAGGTGGTGCCATTCGGTGCGCCAGCGGTCCCAGGCGCAGGCGATCACGAGAAGCTGCGCGTCGAGCGCGTCGGCCCGGTTGATCCATCCCGGCGCCTCGGAAATCGGGTGTTTCCGCAGGTAGGCGAGGGCATCCCGAGGATTCGCCCGCGTTGGCGAGAGCACGTCGTCCGGGAGGCAGCAACCGGCGTTCCGGTGCCTTTGGGTGATACGCCCGATACACCCGATAAGTTCGATTCGGGTGATTCTGACGGGGGGCAGCATGTTGACCACTATTTCACTGCCACCTACGGCGGCTCTGGCAACGAAACCCGTTGAGGGGGCGATTCGAGGGGCACAAGCCCGGACTGTGTAGCCGCTGACCTGGGACTTTACAGTCCCCCTCCGCCCCCGCGCTACCTCGGGACCCGCTACAACACCTGGCTGGACCGCTCACGACGCCGATTCGCACAATTTCGCTGCGGAATTGGTGCCGAACCAGCTCCTCGACCAGGTCGCGGAGACCTCTGGAGCCATGCCGGGAAATGCAAGCTCGGTCGGACACGATCAGGCAGCCTGAACAGGCGGTTCGTGGATGAACGACATCGTGCTGTACGCCAGCGAAGAGTTCAGCGACTCGTCGGTGTGCAAGTAGGTGCGGGTGGTCCGCGGGTCGGCGTGGTCGAGGAAGTCCTGCACCTCGGACAGAGTTTTTGCCTTCCCGAGCAGGGTGGCGGCCGTGTGCCGCAACGAGTGCGGGGTGAGTTTGTCGGCCTTGGCTGCGGTGATGCCCGCAGCGACGGCTATCCCGCGGATCATGTCGCGCAGCGCATCGGACCGGAGCCCGCGGCCGCCGGGGCGGCCCTGGTAGGGCGTGGTGATGAAGGCCAGGCCGTCACGCTGGTCGACCAGCACACCGAGGCGGTCCGCGACCAGCTCGAGGTAGAAGTCGACGGCGACGGCCGCGTACGGGACCAGCGGCTTCAGCCGCTCGGTGGTCTCCCCGCCGTCGCCCTTGCCGTGGTAGCGGAGCACGCGGTGCCCGTCCTCGACCAGGCGGACGTCAGCGACCGTGGCCAGTTGCACCGCCCCGGACCGCACAGCGGTGGTGAAGAGGGTGCGCAGCACCGCGACGTCGCGGGCGGTGACCTCCAGCGCAAGCCCGCCTGCCTTCTTGGCCCCCTCCATGCGCCGGTCCGCCTCGGTCAGCAGTGCATTGAGCTCACCCTCGTCAAGGTAGGAGGTCTTGGACTTCTTGCGCTGCCGCTTGGGCCGTTTGACGTGGGCGACCGGGTCGCGGACGTCGAGGTCGTTGCTGATCAGGTAGCTGTACCAACTGCGCACCGCGGCGAGCCGCGCGTTGATCGTGTCGGGGTTGCTGCTGTTCAGGTGGGCGATCCAGTCGTCGACGTCGGCGCGGCGGGCGTGCAGCGGGTTGACCTGGGCGCGCAGGCAGTAGTCCAGCCACTGGGCCAGCGCGTAGGTGTAGGAGCGCTGGGTGTGCGCCGAGTCCTTGCCGATCTCGTGTATCCACAGGTCGGTCAGGCCCCGCACGTGGTAGCGCTCGCCGGGCCTCGGCGGGTCGATCACGGCCCGGACCGCGGCCGGGAGGCTGACTTCGCCGGCTGGGGCGGGCGCCAGGACCGCCGCGGCGGGGCGCAGCTCGAGCTCGGTCACGGCTGGTCCAGCTCGTCGACGGGAACGGCGGGCTGCGTGCGCACCGAGGCCAGCGCGCGGGCGCTGCCCAGCGAGTACGCGCCGTTGGCGCACGGCGCGGCGGTGACCACCATGCCGGTCACGGCAATGCTGCTGTTCAGCACGTCAAGCATGGACCCGCCCCTGTGCTCCGTGTGCTCCGGGCCCGTGGGCAGGAGGGTGATCGTGGTCGCGGCGGGCCAGTTCCAGGTGGCGTTGGCCAGGGCCTGTTCGCGGTCGCCGCCGCGGATGGCGTCGTCGAAGGTGTCGCTGGGCAGTGCGACGCGCACCGGGTGCCAGGGCTGCCCGGCGTCCATCCCCAGCAGGCGCCGCGCGGCGTCGACGTCGGTGACGTCCTCCAGCGCGGCCGGCGGGTAGCCCCGCTGGATCGCCTCGGCCAGCAGTTCCTCCAGCATCTCGGTGTCGTCCATCGTGCGGCCCCTCCTCGTCCTCTCCGGCCCCGGCGGGCCCCTACCCACTTTCCGGAGGGGGTGGAGGCCGTGTCGGCCGCCTCAGCCCCGTCGACGGCAACAGTAGTAGATAACCGCGCTTATCTATAACTGACTCTAGCTGATCGAATATGTTTCGTAAACAAAATTAAGCGAGTTATGTTTACGAAACAGTTTATGCTAGCATGGCAGGTATGGCAGATGATCAAGGACAGGGGTCCCGTGACCAGGGGGAACGCCCCGGCGAGGGCTCGGAGCCCGGCGAGCACGGGTCCCAGTCCGGCCAGTTCGCCGACGGCCGCCGCGGCCAGACGCGGGAGGTTAGCGACGAGGAGGCCGCCGCGGGTCGCGCGGCGGACGAGACCAGCGCGCGGGCCGCGGGCGGCGACGAGCCTCGCCGCTGCGGGTTCTCCCTGTGCCGCAAGCCGCTGCGCGACGAGGGCACCGGCCGCAAGCTCGAGTACTGCCGCAAGGAAGACACCAGCTGGGACGTCGGCGACGAGCGCCAGCCGGCCACCTGCCGCGAGCTCGGCCGCGCCGAACGCGCCCTGGCCACCGTCACCGGCGCCCGCGCCGCCGTCGCCGAGGTCAACGTCGTCGAACTCGGCGAGCACGTCGACGCCGTCATTGCGCCTGTTCAGGCCGTCGTCGAACCCGTCACCAGGCTGCTGGACACCCTGACCGGCGTGCGCGGCGCGCTCGACGGCGCGGTGGCCACCGCCCGCGCCGAAAAGGAGGAGGCGCTGCGCCAGGCCGCCGATGCCGACGGCCGGGCCGAAGCGTCCCGGCAGATCGCGGTCGAGGCCGAAGCCGCCGCCGCGGCCGCCGTCGACGAGAAGGAAGCCGCCGCACGGGCCGCGCGCCGCGACCGCGACGACCGCGTGCGCGCCGAACGCGCCCAGGCCACCGCCGAAGGCCGGGCGGCCGAGCTCGAACAGGCCCTCGGGCGCGCCACCGAGCGCGTCGACGCCCTGACCGCGCGCACCGACGACCTGGCCGCACGCCTCGCCCGCGCCAGTGGGGAACTGGATTCCTCACGGCAGACGATCGAGGAGGAACGGCAGCGCGCAGGCGGCCAGGAGGAACGCGCCAACGCCGCGATCGCCGCGGCCGCCGACCGCGAACGCCAGCTCCGCGAGGAGTTCGACCAGCGCCTGGAGCAGCTGCGCATTCAGCACGCCGCCGCTCTCGACCAAGCCCGGCAGGACAGCGTGACGGCCGCGCGGCAAGCCCGTGAACAGGGCGAAGTCACCCGCCAAGCCGAAGCACAGCGACACGCCCACCAGCTCGCCGAGCTCCACGAACGCATCGGAACCCTGTCCCAGCGGGCCGACGCCGCCGACGGCATCGCCAGCGCCCAGAGCGACCAGCTGCGTGCCTGGCGGCGAACCCTGGCCGCCGCACTCGAGCAGCACCACGAGGACACCGAAGCGCTGCGCCAGCAGCTCCGCACGCTGCTCGACGACCAGTAGAAACCCGCACCCGGTGCCCGGCCGACGAGAAAGGCACGCCCTGATGGCCCGATTCCAGCGGCTCACCTGGGACGACCTCGACCACCTCACTCGCGAGGAGCTGATTCCGCGTCTGGAGGCCGAGCAAGAGTACTGGGCGCGCAAGGAAAGCGCGGCCTGGGCGACGCCGACCGGCACGCCCGTCAGGAATTCAGCACGATGATCGCCACCGTGCTCAACCCGTCCGGGCTTGCCCAGTCGATGGCCGAGACCACCGCCTGGCTCAAGGGTGAACGGGCAACCGATTCCGCGTACTGGAGCCAGCAGTCGGGTCGTGATCAGGGATGAGCGACAACGATGATCTCGACGGCTACCTGCGCGCGGGCGACCTCCCGAGCGGGATCACCGTGCGCAACCCGGCCGGCCAGCAACCCTGGCTGCTTGACCTGCTCGCCGTCCACGGCCCCGACGCCGAGCAGATGGTCACCCTCGCTGCCGTTCAGGGCACCGTCCGGGTCGCGGCCGACTGGCCGGTCGCGCTCTACACCGCGGCCGACGCGGACCTGGAGTCCTGCCTGCTGCTGGATGAGGAGCAGGACCGACGGCGAACCTGAACGCAACCCCGGCGACGGACGCCGCGGCGGAGAACCCCGTCCGGACTACCAACACCGGCAGTGTTGAAACTGCCGCAGGTCACGCGGGGTAAACATGGCCGACGAGAGTGCGAAGGCGGATGACGAGGGCCCCGACCAGCACGGCCTCTCGCCGACCAGTGGCCAACGGTTGCGGACGGGCGTCGCGTCACCGGCCTTCCCGCTCGCCCGGACGAACCCAAAGCCCCGACCGCGCGAGGAACCGTCAGGTTCGTTGCCGAGGTGCCCATCCTCTCAACCCACAAAGGCGCTACTACAAGATAAAGAATTCCCTACCAGAAAAAGACAACAAGGGGAGACAGAACACAGGTTCTGACCTGCTGTTTTGTTGAACCCCTTCCCCTTCTTATGCCTGGACTTCCCCCTGTTATTCGCGTCCACCTGGGGAAAGTCGATCCAGCCGTTCCCTCTGTTATGCGTGGATGAATCCGGGCGCTTGCCACTTGTCCACATCTCTGTGATCGAGTCCCCCTCTTATGCGTGCACAACTCGGCCGTCGTGGTGGACTTCGTCGTCGCGGCGGCCGAGGTCCTATCCGATCCCCTTCTTATGCGTGGACAGCTGCGACCGTCCACCGTCCTCGGTGGCCGACGTGGCCCGACGATCGCCGAACCCCGTTGCCGATCGTCGGGCTGCGCGACGTCCGGCCGCTCGAACGGCTCCCCCTCTTATGCCTCACCGCCCGATCGTCGCGCCCCGATCCCCCTCTTATGCGTGGACAGCCGGGCTCGCTGGGGCGGGCCCAGCGAGCGGCGCCACCCGGTCCTGTTTCGATCTCCCCAGGTCACCGACGCGAGATGGCGCCGATCCCCCTCTTATGCGTCACAGACCGTGGCGACAGTGCCAGGTGGACCGCCTTGACCTGCGGCGAGTGTCGGCGTGCCGCGGACACTTCGTCGCCCTCGCAGAACTACCCTGTGCCGGTGCCACCGCCCAGGGGTCGCCCCAAGACCACCGCTCTCGAGCGTGTGAACCGTGCCATGCAGCTGCGGGAACGCGACGACAGCGGCGACTCCCTGGCCTTCAATCCCGGCCCGTTGACCATGGCGTTCCTGCCGTATCGGCAGCCCAAAGCCGGCACCGAGATCTGGGTGCGGCGCAACGGGGCGTTCTGGCTTACCGTGCGTCCGGGCGTACGCCTTGGCCCCAACGGGGAAACCGGCAGCTACGGCTACCCGTTCGGGGTCATCCCTCGGGCGCTGCTCATGTGGGTCACCGCCGAGGCCCTGCGCACGAAGAGCCCGAAGATCGAGTTGGGCTCGTCGCTGTCCGACTTCGTCGTGAAGCTGCTGGGCCAGCGGGCCACCGGCGGCCGCAACGGCACGCGCACGCGGGTCAAGGAGCAGGCGACGCGGCTGTTCAACGCCGAGATCAACTACCAGTGGATGGGCAACAACGATCAGCGCCAGGCGGGCGTGAGTCTGAGGATCGCCAAGGCGTGGGCCCTGGACCTCGGCGACGCCGCGATGGGGCAGGAATCGCTGTTCCCGTCGTATGTCCAGCTCAGCAGCGACTTCTACGACGAGATCGTCGAGAGTCCGGTGCCGCTGAATCTCGAAGTCGTGCGGCTGCTGGGATCGGCCGCCGAGATCGACCTCTACGCTTGGCTGACCTACAAGATGTTCAACCTCCAGCGGACCGGGAAGTCCTTCACGCACAAGTGGGACGACATCGGCGAGCAGTTCGGCTACCAGTTCTCGAAGACCCCCAAAGGCCGGTACAAGCTCAAGGAGAACATCACTACCGCGCTGCGCAATGTGTTGCTGGTCTACCCGGAAGCCAATGTCGAGATCACCCCGGCGGGGTTGCTGCTGCGTCCGGGGCTGACTTCCGTGCCGACGAAAGCCACCCGCGAGCTGCGCGCCCAGTAGCCGTCGTTCGCCCCGCGCGGACGAGTGCCAGGTTGAGTCGCAATAGGATTCACTCGAAGGAACGCTCCGTGGCGAGCCACAGCCGACGCTGCGGAGTGAGGCCATGCCCGACGCGATGACGCCGGGAAGGGGGGCCACCGTAGTATTCGCCGAAACCGGGCGGATATACCTCTGACCAGTGGTTTTGACGGTGCGCTGGGTCTAGGGCATCGAACAGCGTCACGTCGAGTCCGTTGCGCACCACGGCGCGAAGCCCGTGATCGCACGGGATGGCGGCCGCTACTGTCGCCGCGACCAGCAGCTGGACATCCCTGACTGGGCTGCGGTACCACCACCACAATGCTCTGTGCGAGAGGATCGGCCGGTGATTGACAACGAGAAGGACCGTGCGGCGCTGCTGGCGCGTGCCCGCCCGCAGATCGAACGCGCCGCGCGCCAGGACCTCTCCCAGCTCTACACCGAGCCCCTGCTCGCCGACGCGGCGAACCTTCTGGCGGACCTCTATGCCGCCGGACGTTCTCACGGTATTGAACCCGACCGCTGGGACCTCGAGCCCGAATCGGACCCGCTGGCCTCTGCGGTGTTGCAGGCATACCGCCTCGACTACCAGTACCAGGACCTGAACAGGCCGGACAGCGTCGATGCCTGCCGGGTACTGCTGCTGCGCCTGCATGATGAGCGATCAGCGCTGGGGGACCGCCACGACGCGTTCGATGCCGAGCTGGACGCGATCGTGCTGCCTCGCACCGCGACCACTCCACCCTTCGGCAGTGACGGACAGGCCCGGCTCGCGATCTCCATCGTCCTCGAAGGCCGCGACACCCACTGGGCCCTCATCCTCGACCGGGTTCCGTCCCCTGTGGTCGGCATCGCCGCCGGATTCGGCGCCACCGACCTGCCCGCCGTCGCCGACCTGGCCGACCAGGTGAACCACGGCCACCACGGCAATCCCTTCCGGCTCTGACTCTGTCTCGGCAGCGCCAGCCAGGGCGCCGGTGAGGCGATCCTTCAAGGTACTGGTTGCCGTTGGTAGTCGGCGCAAATCGGGCCGTGCTCGGACTCTTTACTCCGCCAGGCCAAAGTCCGGAGATGCAGCCACGCGGCTTGCTCGTAAGACCTGGGCGAGCGTCGAGAGTGCTTCGAAGACGTCGAGGGGCTCGCTGAGGAACTCGAGGTACGTCATCCCGGCGGGGTCAACATCGCTGACTACACGGCCTGTCTGAAGATCGTGGTACGCCGTAGCGTGCCCGATCGTGTTGCGACGACGATTGTCGAGCAGAACCGCGAACGACTCCCAGCCGGGAACCTGAGCCACGTACGCGATCTTGTATGCGCTGGACAGCTTGTCGAATTTCTCAAGGCTCTTGGGGCGCTGCTTTACGGGCACGCTCTCGGGGTGGACGTCCCCGAAGTCGTCGGGGCTACCCCGCTTGACAGTGTTCTGGACAGCCACCAACGGCCACAGGCACTTACAAGCCAGCTCGAATCCGTGCTGGTAGAGGTCCCTCACCGTCGAGAACTCGTCCCGGAACAGCACCAGCTCCTCGAAAGCTCTCTTCTCTTCCGCGCCGACGAACCTGGCGAGCAGGCCCATCTCCCACGCCTCGTGCTGCTCCACGAAGCGGTTGAGTTCGGTGAACAGATCTTGTTCCAGCACGGCGGATGCTTTTCCCCGACGTCGGAAGGCTCTGAGGTGGTCTGCGTGCCGCTCCATCGCTGCGGTGTGCTTCCGCGCGAAGCGGCTGATCACTCTCCCGCTGGAGTTCCCCGTTGTCCCCGTGATCATGATCGTGGCTATCCCCAGCGCCTGGTAGGCGACGGTGGTCCGCTGGTGGCTCGCGCTCGGCTCCCACTCAAGCTCGAGATGCTTCTTTGCGATGCGAGTGAACATCTCAGCATTGCCCTGGAGGTAGTACTGGAACAGCATCCGGACCTGGGGCCACAGGGCCCGGCCAGCTTCGAGGGCCTGGTGACGCTCAGACTCGAACTCAACAAAGCCGTCGTCGCCGAGGATCTGCAAGAGAGTCATCGTGGGGAAGGCCCCGGTGGGAGTGAGTGAGTCTGCTTCATAGAGCGACGGAACGAATGGATTGACGGTTACCACCGCCACGCCGTTCGGCTCCGGGTCGCGGCTGCTCAGCACCTCACAGGCGATATCGAGCCGGTGGTTCGAGAGCTCGGAGCCCGACATTGACCCTTGAATTGGGAGGCGGCACAGGGGGCACGGCAGATAGAAGCGAGTCCCGCGGGTCGGCTCCACCCGATGCGCATGACAAACATTTCCTCGCAGCCGGGACACCTGAGGTGGTAGCGGCAGATCACGGAGCCACATTATCGATTGCGCCGTGAATAAGCCGCCGACGACCTCCGCTAATCGCAGTCACGACAAGCCGGGGCACCGAGGACCGCTCTCTACGGTCTGACCAGTCTCAGCCCCGTATCAGTGCTGGCGCGGCCGCCCCGTCTCGGTGGGGCTGTGCATTCTGCGCCGACGGCGGCCGGGCCTCAAGCCCGCGGGAAAAGCGCCCGCCGGCTTGACCCCCTCACCGCCGCCAGCGCCCGGCGAATGCGCCCCACCGAAACAAGCAGCAGCACCGCAAAACAACGCCGGGTCAAAGAACCCGGAATCCGTCATTTCCCTTATTCCACAAGGAGTTCTCGCATGTCTATAGCCGTTCTGTCCATGCCCACGATCGTCGGAATCATCCAGGGGAACGCGGACGCACATGCTCTCGACTCCGTCATCGAGCCGCTCCCAGGGCGCCACGCCAGGAGCTGGGTACCCGCCCCGCCCTGATCTCTGTCCAGCCCCGTTCGGTCACCACGATCGCTGCGGGGCCAGGTCTTTTCTGTGTCTGCGGCCCTCTGCGGGGCCGTGTCGATTGCGTGATGGGACCGACCGAACCCGTTGCGCGCAAACAGAAACCGAGTGAAAGGAACACGCCACGCATGTTCACCGAGGAAATGCTCACCGAGATCCTGGAGAGCGCATCGAACGCGCTGACCCCCGTGTTCGAACTACTGGACTGGGGCGAAGACGAGATCAGCAAGGCAATCGGGCGCCACCCGCACGCCGCCGACACGCTGTACCACAGCTTCACGCTCATCCGCCCGACCAGCGACCGGATGCACACCGAGTTCGTCTACCGCGGGCACAGCCGGGAATTGCTCGACCGGGTCGCCCGCGGCGAAGACACCCGGCCCGGCACGGCGGCCGAGGTCGTCATCGCCATGTGCGAGGTCGCACTGGCCACCCCGATCACGCAGTCGGCCTCGGGGCTGGTGTTCCGCATGTGGGCGGATGCCTTCCCGGACCAGCCCCGCATCGGCCTGAACAACGAGCACCGCGAAGCGTTGCACGGGTCCACGATCGACGATCACGAGGAATTCACCCGCGCCAAGCTCGCGGTGCCCGACCGGGTGCTCGGCCCGATCGAGTGCTCCGGACGACACCACGGCGAACGGGTGGATTGCGCCTACGCGCCGCAGACCGTCCCGTTCGATCTCGTCGAGCCTGAGTTCGTTCTGAGCTGATCACCTCCGGCGGGGTGCTTGCCGCCGCCTTCCCCTTTTCAGGCCCGGCGCCGCGCGGTCGTCACGACCGCCGGTGTCGGGCCTTTCTACTGTTCACGGCCCACCGAGGGCCGTGAACTGGGCGCACACGGACCGACCAAACCGCCTGCGCCGCACCACGAAACCGAGTGAAAAGAGGCGCATTGCCATGTCCCTGGGACATCTGACGATCCATCACGACTACGAGTCCGGCACCACCGTCGAGGGCACCACGAAGTACAGCCCCGCGCACCTGGCGCTGAAGGCGCATCCGTCCTGGACGTGGTCGCGCTCCGCCGACGCGTGGCTGCTGCGGTCCTCGCGGCACCGTCAGTCCAAGCCGTATGCCATCGCCGACATCGAGCGGGTGCTCACCGAGGCGGGCTACACCGTCGAGCGCGAGATCAACGACGCGATGCCCAGCGTCGAACAGCAGGAAACCGATCTCGCCGAGCGCATGGACGACCGGGTCGACCGGCTCACCGAACGCGCCGGGAAGCAGCAGGCCAAGGCCGACGCCTCACGGGCGAAGGCGGCCGCCGTGTTCGACAGCATCCCGTTTGGCCAGCCGCTGCTGGTCGATCACTACAGCTACAAGGCGGACCGCAATCGGCGCGACCGGGCCTGGAACAACTTCCACAAGTCGATGGATGAAGCCGCCTACGCTGCCCAGCTGGAGGGCCGCGCCGAGATCGCGTCGCACCACATGGGCGCCCGCCATAACCCGGTCACCGTGGCCAACCGGATCGAGAAGCAGGAAGCCGACCGCCGGCGCTTCCAGCGCGAGCTCAACGGCGAACCGGCCTGGATCACCGAGACCGACGAGCACGGCCAGCCGCGGCACCGGCGGGGAATCCGATACCCCGGCGAGGAGCGCGCGGTCTACCTGCGGCGCGAGATCGCCACCCTCACCGAACAGATCGACTACTGGAAAGGCGTCTACGCCCAGCTCCAGGCCGAGGGCAAGGCATCCACGCTCGGCCCGGACCAGGTCGCCAAGGGCGACTGGGTCTCCTGCAACGGCATGTGGATGCGGGTGGTCCGGGTGAACAAGAAGTCGGTCACCGTGCCGAACCCAGTGTTCCCGCCGCCGCGGCCCGGCGAGAAGGAATTCACCCAGACCGTCACCTGGCACAAGCTGTCCGGGCACCGCACCACCGAGCAGATGTCGCCCGAGTTCGCCGAAGCCTACGACACACCCGGCGCCGACCGGATCGCCCTGCGCCTGCGGTGCCAGCAATGAGCGGCGCGGACACCCTGTTCGAGCTCCAGCACACCGGCCCGACCCCGATGTGCTGGAGCTACGGCATGGGCGCCAAATCGACCGCGCAGAAAGAAACCGAGTGATGGGACACGCACATGACCACTTCCGTCGAAATGATCATCGGCTACGACGGCGACGGCCGACCCCACGAAGTCATCGTCGTCGACGGCCGCGAAACCGAGGCCACCTACTACGAGCTCGACCCGGACGACCGGCGCCTACGCCGCGGCGACCCAGCCGAATGGCTGTGCCAGCAGGAACTGCGGGCCGCGGCGGCCACACCCGCGGCCGCAGCGTGGATACGGCGCTGGGCGGCCCAGACCGCGCAGCACGGCGAGATCGAACTCGACGGCGTCGCCGACTGGGCCGACTGACCCGACCTCACCCGCCGCGCGGGACGACGCCCCCTTAGATGTACACGGGAGCGACCAAACCCGTTGCGCGCCAGAGTCCCGATTGACACTGTTCGCGCGCCACGGGCTGGGTGGAGCACTCCACGTCGATGTCTTTCGAGACACGGTGACGGTCGCGCTCAGCAGGCATGGCACTGCTCGCCGGGCAGAGTCGGTGAACGACGCGATGGCGCAGATGACGCAGGAACCATCACCAATTTGGACACCGTCATCACCGAATTGACCGAGCACCGGGATCGGCTGCGCAGCGAATTCGCCCGCCACAACAGAACTACGTCCCGAGCATCGACAAGCTCCCGGAGAGCGCGGACCGGTTCTGGGCCGACTACTGGTCAGGGTGTACGTGATTCCCCGAAGGCTCGACCAGCCAGAGGCGTGCGGGACCGACCAAACCCATTGCACGCCAACGAAACCGAATGAACAAGGAGTTCCTGATGGACCTGACGATCACGCCCCCCGAGGGCTACCGCAAGACCCGGATGCCGTGGCTGTGGGCCCTGGCCAGCTGCGACGTGTGCGGCGGCTCCGGTGAGTACCTGGTCGACGACCACGACGACCGCGACGAACCGTGGGACCCCGAAGACGGGCCGCTGCTGTATCCGCAGCCCTGCGACTGCCTCTGGGCACCGGAACCCGAAGTCACCCGCACCATTGAGGAGCAGAACCGGCGCGAGCGCGAACGCGAACAGCAACGCCAGCGCGACGCCCGCGCCTGGGCCGAGATCGACGCCGCGATCGGGCCCCGCCGCGCTGGCGGCACCTATTGGGACGGCGCCCGGCAGGGCTGGTACTTCGTTGAGGCCATCTACACGGCCGGGCGTCCGACCGACCGGCCCGCCTGGTGGATCGGGGTGCGCTGGGCCGACGGCACACGCAGCACGCACTCCACGCCGTGGAATCCCCAGGCCGGTGACGGCCAGCCGCCGCCACCGGGCCCGGCACCAGAGCCACCCGAACTGCGCCACCGGCGCACCCACTGCCGACGCTGCACCTCCCGCTTCGCGCTCGTGCGGGCAGCGCACCGCATCGGACTGCTGTAGCCACCTGCGCACGAATCCGGGCCGGGGCCGACCAACCCAACCCGGATTTTCCCTACGCGCCAACGAAATCGAGTGACAGGAGAACACCACCATGCTTGCCCTTGCCCTGTTGCGCCGCTACCGCGTACTGCGCGGCGACGGCGTACCGGCCAGCGTCGCCTACCGCGCCGCCACCGCCGCGCCGACCTTGCCGCCCTACCGCAGCGGACCCGACGAGACCATCACCTTCGAGCTCGACGACCCGGACTTGGCCGCGTTCACGATCACCGCGCACCTCGAGCCCGGCCCGATGCCGGACATCTCCTGGCTCGGCGAGTTCACCAACACCTGGTCGCCGGAGGCGATCGAGAACAGCCGCGATCGGCGCTTCTACCGCTACTTCGTGCCCACCTGCACCGTGGCCGAGCGCCGCGCGGACTTCTCCGCCCGCGGCTACGCCCGCGCCGAGGCGCAGCGGATCGCCGAGCACGAAGCCCGCCGGGACCTGCGCCTGGCCCGCGAGATCGAGCACCGCATCGTCGTCGTCTCGGTGCGCAAGGCCGGTGTGCTGCTCGGCGCTGCGGTGCTCGGCACCGACCTTGACCCGGACGGCGACCCCGAGGAGCAGATCGTCGCTGTCATCGACTACTACGGCTTGATCGACGACGCCGTGCAGGAGGCCCGGACCGCGTTGCCTGGCCTGATCGCCGCGCTCGCCGCCTGATCCGAGAGCACGGCGCCGGAGCGGCCGGGCGGGGACCGACCAAACCTCGCCCGGCCGCTCGGCGGACACCCGAAACCGAGTGGAAGGAAACCGTGATGACCAGCGAGAACGACTGGCTGGACTACCTCGGCGACGGCCTGGCCGGCCAGGCCGTCGCCGACTACGACCGCGCCGTAGCCGGCTCCTCCGCGGCCGACGCCGCCACGGCCGAGATGGCCACGCCGGTGTTCGACGCGACGGTCGCCGCCGTCTTGACCGACACCGAGGCCGCCTCCGTCGACGACGCCGTCGCGGTCGATGAGGAGCCGGCGTGGGGTGACCAGTGCTACGGCGACGCCCCGCCCGAACGCGGCATCGATCCGGAATCCCGCGAAGGCGCTGAGATCATGCGGCTGTTCCGCTGGATCAAGGACGTCGAGGTCGACGACGGAATGAACAGTTGGCCTGGCGGTGACGTCGTCGAGCGGCTGTGTGCCTGGTTTCTGTCGCTGGGCATCGACCCGGACGAGCACCCGATGGACGCGGGTCAGCGGCTGGCCCTGGCCGCGCGCGCCCACCTCAGTCAGTCCCTACGCGCTGCGGACTACACCGTCGCGATCGGCACCGAGAACCGCGACGCCGAACAGATCCTGACCACCACGCTGGAGACCCTGGCCGACCAGCTCGGCCCCGGCAGCGGCGTGCACCTGCACAGCCGCGATGGCGAGCTCGCTCACTTCGAGCGTCCCGCCACCCCGCTGACCAGCAACTAGCCGACCATCGCCGCCGACGACCGCCCCATCCCCACGCGGTGGTGGGGCCGTCGTCGTGCTGCCCGCATTTTCGAAAGCGAGAGCACCATGCCCATCACCACCACCCGCTCCGGTCGGACCGCGACGGGCCGCGAGCTCGCCGACATCGTCGTCCCGCTCCTGCGCCCCGCCGCAGGCGGCGATGGCGTCGAGCTGGTCGACCAGTACGGCGTCACCTACACCGGAACCCCGTCGCACCTCGCGCTGGCCGCGCTCATCCGGCCCGATCTCACCGCGGCGCTCTACCGCGACGACCGCGACCTCCGGGCCGCCGTCCGCACGGCCGCGTCCCGGATCGGACTGTGGTTCACCTGCGAGCACGTCGCCCCCGCTCACGCCGCCGCGTTCGCCGCGCTCACGCCGGCGCGGGCGTGCGAACTCATCGCCCACGTCGTCAACCGCGGCCACGAGCGCGCGCTGGCCGAGGTCGGCCCGGAGTCGCTGCGCTTCTACACCGCCTACCTGATCAGCGACGCTGTCGACGACCCCGAATCGCGGTTCCCGAACGTGGTCGACAAGCCCCATCGCGAGCTGACGTCCGTGATCGACGACCGGATTCCCCTCGACGTCACCGCCGCCGCGCCCGGCGGCGCCGACGAGGTGTACCTGCGCTTGGACATCGAGGCCAGCGAGGAGATCAGCTGGGACTTCGTCGCCGCGGTGCCCGTGCCGATCGCTGAGCTCAACGACCTGCTCATGGGCCCAGAGTGGGCACTGAGCAGCTGGCTCGACGACAACCGCGAGCTCATCGACGACCACCTCGCCTATTCGATGAGCTGGACCAATAAGGGCATCGACACCACCGTTCGCCTGGCCGAGCCGAACGCGCGGCTGACCTACCCCGGGATGGCCGAACCTGCCGAACCGGCGCCCCGCGCCGATGTGGCCCTGTACTTCGTCGGGCCCGACCGGGACACGGCCGTCAGCACGGCGCCGTTCCTCGACCGCGTCGAGGCGACCACGGTCGCCGACGCGCTCGGCCACCAGGTGTTCACCACCGCAGCCGATATCGCCGCGACCGCCCTGCGCGACGCCTGACCCCATCCCTCGCCGGCCCGCATCCCCGAACCCGTCACCGCGTCGGGATGCGCGGACCGGGGCCCCGGAGGGCTTCTGCGGCTGCGCACGCGTCACCGAGGTCTCGGGCCCACCGGCTACCGACCTCTGCGCGTGCGCGACACCCTCTTCTGATTCCCGAGGCGGTCGCCGTGTCCTATCAAGCGCCGTCGCTCTCGGCGAGCAGTTGAGCGGCGTACTCGGGCACGGGACGACCGGCAGCAGTGTTCTGGCGCGCGAGCTTCCGTATGAAGTCCTTCTGCTCCTCAGCCGACGCGGCGATGCTCGCGCGCAGGGCTTCGAGCCGACGCATCTCCTCTTCGTGCTCGCGCACGTGGCGCTCCAAATCGAACGCCGGCCAACCCCTGCTCATCGGGGAGGACTCGGCGGCGTCGGCGGCGGCCTTGCCGAGGATCTTGCGGACGGCTGTGTGGGAAATGTCGGCCAGCGCGCCGAGGTCGCGCGTGGTGGTGAACGCGCTCATCGCGCGGATCTGCGTGTCCCGAGGCACGGTGAGTTGCCGGGTACGGTCCCGGACGGCCGCCAGATGCTCGGTCAGCACCGACTCCTGCTCGGCGAGCGCGGCCGCCTCGCTGCGCAGTTGCGCGGTGATCTGGATCAGCTTCTCGCGCTCCTCGTCGCGCAGTTGCTCGCGCTGTTCGCGCAGGTACTCCTCCAGGTCGGTGATCTCGCCGTCGTGGTACTCGGCGAATTCGGCGCGCAGCTGGGCGGCGATCGCCTCCAGGCCGTCGTCGGTGGTGTATGCGGTCACCGCGGTGTAGGTGTCGGGGTCTTCCAGAGGGACCCAGTCCCGCGCCGCTACAGTTTTGACCTCCATGGAAACCATGGTGCGTGTGGTTTCCATGGAAGTCCAGCGTTTTGGAAACCTTCACTCGGATGGTTTCCATGTGGCAGGTGTCGCCAAGGGGCCGAGGCCTCCGTTCAGGTGGGGCGCGTCCCTCGTCCTGCTTTACGAGGTCAGCACACCCGTCGCCTGCCTGATCAGCGACATCCGGTGCGGCGAAGACCCCACCGCACGCATCGACATGCTCGTCGACCGCGTCCGCCGTCGATAACCCCCAGCTCAGCCGTATCCGCCCGATTTTCGGCGAGTACTACGGGGACCCCAGTACCGCGACGCCTTCCACACCCGCTACGTCGACGCCGGATTCCTGAACACCGCCGAGGCCCGTCGGGACGCCGCCGACGAACTCCGCCGCATCGCCACCTCGTTGCCGGTCGGCACCGTGATCGAACGCCGCAGCGACCCCCTCCGCGTCCGCGCCTGGGGAGAGCACCAACCGAGGCGCTGAACGACGGCCGCGCGGTACAACCCCGTCTCGGTGGGGCGTGCGCACTCTGCACCAACGCCGAACCGGGGTCAAGCCGCGAAAGAGCGCGCGGCTTGACCCCGGTCCGGCGCCGGCGCCCGGCGAGTGCGCCCCACCGAGACGGGGTGGAACCACCCGACGAAACCGGGCACGGGGGCCGACCAAACCCGTTGCCCGCCAAGGAAACCGAGTGAATTGGAGAGGCACCGACATGTCCGGCATCACTTCCGTCCGCAACGCGAACCTTCAGGACATGGTGACCATGCTGCGCGACCAGCAGGCCGCCAAGCTCGACGTCGTCGCACCTGCCACCGCGCTGCGCTCCCGCGACGGCGCGATCGAACTCTCCGGCGTCGACCCGGTCTTCGACGAGAACGGCGTCACCGTCGTCAACGGCCTGTACACGCCCACCAAGGACGCCGACGCCACGATCGCCGCCAAGCTCGGCATCGGGCTGAAGTACCTGCGCCGGCTACGCGCCGAGCGCCCCGATCTCTACGACGCCAACGTCAACGGCCTGCTGCACGGCAAGGCGAAGCGGACGGCTGCCGGCGAGACCACCGTGATCCACCCGGCCGACGACCGCTCGTTCCTGCTGCGCCTGTTCCGCGGCCAGGAGGGCGACCACGGCGTGATGCGCGCGCTGCTGTCCGACAGCTACGGCATCATCGACAACCTCGACGTGCTCACCGCGGTCCTCGACGGCATCCGCCAGGCCGACGCCGAGGTGGAGATCCGCTCCTGCGACCTGACCGAGTCGTCGATGCACTGCAAGGTGTACTCGCCCGGCGTCGCCGCACTCGCGCCACATTTCCTCGGCGGCTACCGCAACCCGTTCGCCAACCCCGACCTGGAGGCTCAGCGCCGCGAGGTCGCCGCCGAGATCGACGGCGTGCGCCGGCTCGCCGCGAGCGAAGGTGAAGGCTACGAGGCCGGTGACGAGCCGGTCGTGTTCGCCGGGTTCCGCTTCTCCAATTCCGAGATCGGCGACGGCGCCGTCACGATCAAGCCGGAGCTGTTCGTCAAGATCTGCCGCAACGGCCTGACCCTGCCGCTGCTGGGCCTGCGCAAGATGCACCAGGGCGTGAAGATGGAGCACGGGTCGGTGACCTGGTCACGCGACACCCAGAACAAGCACCTCGCGGTGATCACCGCGCAGACCCGCGACGCCGTGGGCGAGTGGCTGTCCCCGCAGTTCCTCACCGCCCGGATCGAGGAGATCGAGCAGCAGGCCGGGGCCCCGGTTTCCGAGGCGGACAAGACGATCAAGGTCGTCGGCAAGAGGCTAGGGTTCTCCGAGACCGAACGCGAGGGCGTGCTGTCGCACTTCATCGCTGGCGGGAAGCTCACCGCGGGCGGGATCGCCAACGCGATCACCTCCTACAGTCAGACCGTGCCCGACGCCGACCGCGCCGACGCCCTCGACGACCTCGCCTTGTCCGCGATGGCACTGGTCAAGTAGCCCACCAACGCACGGTGGCCCACCCAGACATCGCCGGGTGGGCCACCACGAGGTGCCGGTGAAGGACCCCGCGCGGAGTGCGCGCGAGATACCGCCGAAGGCGGTCCGACCAAAGCAATCACCGGCTGGCGTGCCGGCCGGGGAAACCGAGTGAAGGAATACCCGACCACCGGCACCGCCGACCAGCGTAACGCACCGCCTACACGGTCGACGCCCTTCAGCTGGCGCTGGCCGCCACCCGCCCTCGACCCCTTCTCTTCCCGCTGACGGACAGAACCGCCAGCACGAGGGCTGCACGAGCAGCGCAAGGGACCGGCCAAACCCGTTGCGCGCCAACGAAACCGAGTGAACAGGAGCATCTCGCGATGTCCACGTCCGTCTTCATGGCCCGGCAACCCGCCGCGCCGAGCAGCACCCCGGAAATCGGCACGACCGTGTGGCTACTGATCACCTGGAGCCGTCTCGGGAACGAGACCGAGGTGTATTCCAGCTACGACGACGCGCTGCACGCACTGGCCAGCACAGTCCGCGACCGGTGGCCAAACCTCAAGCGCCTGCCCGCCAGCCCGAAGGACCTGTCCGACGGCACCGTCGTCTCGCTGTTCTACGGCACCGAGCTGTGTGAGGAACCCACCGTCGGCGAGTACATCGACGACGGTTTCGAGATCATCGAGCACCAGGTCTACGGCCGCGAACCGGAACGCGTGGACCGCCGGATGGCGACCTTGCGAGTCTTTGACGAACAGTCAGACGGGCCGGAGTACTCGCCGCTGACCTACCGCCTCGACGTGATCGGCCTGGCGGTCACCGTCACCGCGGGAATACAGGGCCCGTTCGTGGTCATCGGCAACGAGAGCCTGCCCGCCGGCACAGCGTTGCACGTTGCCACTGACGACTTCGAGGAGCGGGAGCGATGAGCGCGCTGACCCCCGTGCTGCTCGCCGCTGCCGCCGGCGACATCGCGCTCGTCGGCAGCAACTACTTCCGCATCACCGAGGTACGGGAACCGACGCACCCGGCCGCCCCGGGCCTGGCCTGGCACGGCTACTGGTGGCGCGCCGACCTCGGGCACTGGGGTTCGGCGACCGTGCTCCCACCTACACGAAGGCAAGCCGGTGCCGCAGCTGCTCACCATCGCCGAGATCGAGGCGTGCGGATGGGGCGAGCAGCTGTGCTCTACCTGATCCGGCTCAACGGGGTGCCGCTGTACTGGATGGTCCCACCCGGCGACGAGTCCGCCGCCGATGATCCGCCCGCCCCCTGCCGCACCGCCGGGTGCGACGGCGACCCAGACGGCTAGGGCTGGGACGGGTACTGCGGCAACTGCGCCGACCGCCGCGAAACCCAGCAGCCCACGGACTGAAGCCCCGTCACCAGGCCACTTCGCACCGGCGGAGACGCGCGCACCCTGCGCGGGCGGCCGGTGGGGGCCATGCACACCCCGCTTGACCCCCACCGGCCGCCCGCGCCACCGGGACGCGCTCCGCCGGAGCGAAGCACCCCTCATCCCCTTCTACGTAAGGAGAAATCCCATGTGGGAAACCGTCGCGGTGTTCGTGACGATCTTCGTCGCCGTCAACGCCCTGATGTACCTGCCCGACCTGATCGAGGCGTTGATCGCCCGCATCCACACCAGCAAGCGGGAGCGGAACGCCGCAAACTTTGCGCACCAGGAAGAAAACTCAGAGTCCAATGTGGAGTGAGTTCGCTCAAATGTTCTTCGCGGCCTTTGTGGCGTTTCTGGCCGTGGACCTGATCGAGATCACGATCGTGGCGATCGCACGCCGGAAGGGCGCTCAGTGCCGATCCGAGCGCGCCGAGTGCTGAACACCCGACAGTCCGCGCAGGGAAACCGGCCAAAGCCCCTGCGCAGCAACGAGATCGAATGAGGATATGCCCATGACGGTCAAGCTGACCCGCGCGTTGCCCGAGCCACTGTCGCAGCGGTTCGTCGCCGTGGAATCGGTGTTCTCCGCCGCCGAGGACTACCTGTTCGAGCTGTATCTGCTCGACGTCGCGCGCTTGGTGCGCGACCCGTTTCCGGAGGCCACCGCCCTGGTCATCGACGTCGACACCAGCGACATGTCGCTCGCCCTCGACATCGTCGAGGGCGACGAGGAACTGTTGTTCGTGGCTGGCGTGCCCGGCGCCTACCTGCCCGACTACCGCACCGAGGAGGACAACCGGTCGGTGCTGCTCACGGCGGTCGAATCGACGCTGGAAACCGTGCTCGGCGACCGCTACCCACAGGAGCTGTGGCAGCCGGCCGAGCGGCCGGACAGCTACCGCGTCCCGCTGCCGCCGCGCGACGTCGGACAGCCCCCGCTCACCACGCCACCGTCGCCGCTGCCGCGGTCAAACCTGCGGGTCGAGGTCGTGATCGACCGCGATCCCGACAACGGCACCGAAGCGGCCGTGTTCCTCGACGGCGAGCCGCATGTCGCCGAGGTGACCGTCGTCGACCCCGGCCGCGGCTACGAGCTGGCCGAGTGGCGGGAGAACGCGGACTACAACGCCCAGGACGCCAGCCCGGCCGCCGCCGCGCTGATCCGGAAGTGGTTTGCCGACGCGGAGCCCAGCCAGTTCATTACCGCATAGTCCGGCGCTCACGCGCCTGGTCAGACCTCGGGTGGGACCGACCAAACCCGCCCGCAGAAAGAGAAGAAACCGAGTGAAAAGGAGTCCCAAACATGGGCTACGACATGGTCGTTCAGGGCGCCCCCGAAGAGGAAGAGAGCACCTACCTGCGGCGCAGCATCTGGGGCATGGGGCCCACCGTTGAGGCGCTGGTGAGCCTCGGCATGGCGTTCTGGAGCGACGTGCCGGACTTTCCGGAGTCCGATCACCTCTCCGGGGACGACTTCAACGACGGTGACCCCGTCACCGAACGCGCCAAGGTCTATGTCCAGGCCGTGGAGCGGACGCTGGCCGACCACGGCGTCGGAGACGCCGACCACATCGGCGGCATCCCCGCGCACAAGTTCAGCTCCAACGACGGGTGGCACGTCACCGACAAGGAGTGCCTCGAGGCGCTGAACGCCTACGAGGTCTCCATCCAGGCCGGTGACTCCCATCCGGAGGCCCTGCACGACGACGTGATCCCGTTCCTACGGACCGCCGCCAAGTACGAGGGCTTCCGCGTTTTGTGACCCGCCGTCTCGTCGTCCGGCCCGTCGCCATCGCGGCCGCGGGCCGGACGGTCCGATTCCCTGCCCGCGCATTCGAACGGAAACCCATGGATCATGCTCACCGCCGACGACCTGTTCTACGACCCGGTAAAGACCTTCGTCGACGTCTTCTCCGACAGCCTGCTCGCCTGCCACGTCGGTGATCTGCTGACCTGCGGCGAAGTCAACGTCCTGGCCGGGCTGCTCGCCGACCGTCGGCACCACGTCGCCGCCGAACACTGGCTGGCGCAGCACAAGACCGCCTGCGACGACCCCCACATCCACTGACCCGCCGACCTGCGCGGATCCGCCTGGCCGGTGGGGCGTGCGCACTCTGCGCCAGCGCCGAACCGGGGTCAAGCCGCGAAAAGCGTGCGACTTGACCCCGCCCCGCCGCCGGCGCCCGGCGAGTGCGCCCCACCGACACGGCGGGGCCGCGCGAAGGGGGCCGACCAAACCCCTTGCGCGACAACGGAAACCGAGTGAACAGGAGACTGGAATGGATTCCATCGACGAGGTGATCCAGACCGCCAGCATCGGCCGGCTCGACTGCGGGTGCCCGTTCGACCGGGACGGCGTACGTCCGGTCGGCGAGCGCATGACCTGCGACAACCACCGCGTTCCTGCGCTGGTGGTCGCAAGCACGACGGTCACCGCCGACGGGCTGCTCGTCGCCTGACGCCGGTTCCCCACCAGGCGGCCGGGACCCATGGGATGCGTCCCGGCCGCCGCCTCGTTTCTCGCCCACATCACGACTTCCCGGGAGACATCATGTTCAAAAACCGCCGCCCGCAGCAGCCGCAATGGCTTTCCGAGCCTTACCGGAACTACCACAGCGACGGCAGCGGGCTCCCGCCCGACACCGCCGACGGGCTCAAGCAGATGGCGCTGTATCTGCTCGACCGGGCCGGACGCGGCGAAACCACCGAGAACGACATCAACGCCGCCGGCGTGCTCATCCAGATCGCGCTGTTGACCCACCTCCAGGAACAGGAGAAGCGCAACCGCGTTGAACTCGAACAGCGCGACGCCGAGTTTCGGGAGCTGGTCACCCCGAAACGGCCACCGGCGCGCGTGCGGGTGTTCCACAACACCCGGCACAGCGCCATGGGCTTCGGCTACGTCGACACCGACTCGTTCGTCGAGGTCTACGCCTACGACGAGCCTGTGGTCGAGCCGGACACCAGCGACGAGCAGATCGCCGAGAGGGCTTTCACGCTTTTCAACATCGGCGACGATCCGGACTATGGCGAGCCGGACCACCGCGCGGTCGAGTACTGCGACCGGCGCAACCGGCCGCTGTCCAAAGGCGACGCGCTCGCCATCGACGGCCGGTTCTACGTGTGCGCCGCGAACGGCTGGACCCCGATCGCCATGCCACAGCTGACCGTGGCCGGCCAGCACGGCAGCACCCCGCTCTACGGCCCGCACGCGCGTGCGTAGTGATGGGCGAGGCGTAGTTCGTCTTCCTCGTCAAACCCGGCCTTGCCGCAGCGCTGACGCCGCTGATCATGGGTGGTTTCGTTGTGTTCGGCCATCGCATCGTGTGGCCTGGCCACGCTATCGCCCCTGGTCGCGGTGTTCGGCGGCTGGCTGATCTGCACCGACTGGTTCAGCTGAGCCGGCCCGTCCGCACGAGGTAGCCCGGCCCGATTACCGGGCCGGGCTACCACTCGGTTCGTATCCACCATCTCCTTGGAGGTCATCATGGCGATCACCCCGATACACCGGCGGTCGCTGCATCCGCGCATGTTCAGCATGGCTGACTACCGCCGCAGCTACGTGCTCTACGACGGCGTCGACTGCAACATTCCGCGTTGGGGGCGGGAGGGCGAGTTCGGTGTGTGGAACTACGCCCGCGGCGTGCTGGTCGAGATCAGCCGCGCACTGCATGGCACGCCGGTGTCGCTGTACTACCGCGAACTGGTGACCCGCCAGCCGCACGAGGACCCGGCCCTCGTGCCCGCCCACCTGCCGGTCGGGCACGAGATCACCATCGTGATCCGCGATCCGGACGGCGAGCTGGTCACTGTTGTCGACCACCGCGAAACCTGGCCCTATGGCGCCCGCGGCGACGTCTGGGAACTGACCGTCAACGGGATCCGGCCTGAGGACGGTCACGCGACATTCCCGCCTTCGCTGCCGTGGATGGCAAACATCGTGCGCTGGCATCTCCACCAGCACCGACCTCTGGCGCTAGTCATTCCGATCGGTCGGGCGAAACCGGCCTGACCAGCACTTTCCACGCTATCCTCGATTGCAAAGGACCAGACAACCATGAGCCCACCAACCACGATGAGACCGACCAGCAGCCCAAGCCAGACCTCTCCACCACGGCGCCTGATGCGCGTCGCGATGGAGATCGCGCGCGCCGGACACTTCGTGTTCCCACTGTGGCCGAGATCGAAGAAGCCCGCGGTCAAGGACTGGGAGCACGCCGCCACCCGCGACCCGGACGGCATCCGTGAATGGTGGGCCTCCTTGCCCTGGAACGTCGGCATAGCCTGCGGCCCCAGCGGGTTGCACGTGATCGACCTCGATGATGCCCACGGCCACGAGCCGCCTGAGAAATGGGCCGGTGCCCGGCACGGCAGCGACGTCCTCGCTCGCCTAGCCAAGGACGTCGGCGAGCCCTACCCGTCGCACACCTACACCGTGCAATCTCCGACTGGCGGCGTGCACCTGTACTTCCGTGCTCCGGACGAACCCGAGCTACGGCCCACGGTCGCCCGGTTAGGATGGCGCATCGATACCCGCGGCGCGGGCGGCTACATCATCGCCGCCGGGTCAGTGCGCGCCGAAGGGCTGTACGTGGCGCTTAACTGCGCCCCGATCGCCCCGCTCCCGGACTGGCTGGTGACCCGGCTGACCCCGCCGCCGCAGCCCGATCCCGCCGAGTTCGTGCCGCGCCAGGACCGGCACAACGTCGGCGAGCTCGCCCGCGCCGACGCCTACCTCGCTCGGGTCGCCGACAACGTCGCCCGCGCCCGTTCGGGCGAGCGACGCGACACCCTGAACAAGGCCGCCTTCACCCTCGGCAGGCTCGTCGCCGGCGGCGACGTCGCCGAGGGCGACGCCCGCGCCGCCCTGCACGAGGCCGCCGCCCACCACGACGGCATCGACGGCTGGACCACCGCAGAAGCCGAGAAGACCATCACCGACGCGCTCATCGACGGCGGCCGATATCCTCGCCGCCTCGACGACCAGTCCTGATCCTGGACCTGGCCTCCGGACCGACAGGACCTTCGGGTTCCCGGCGGTCCGGAGCGCGGCTGCACCCGATACCGACCTGCCGGGCATCCCGCGACCCACTGCGCGCGAAGGAGCGTCGCCATGCCCGCGTCCTGCGACGTCGCCCCCACCGACTCGTGGCCGGTGACCAGGTCCGCCGCTGCACCGACGTCGCGCCCGGCGGCCAGCTCGACGTGATCGCGCCCTGCTGCGGCCGGCTCGCCCGCCAGGAGCGGCGCGAGTAGGTGGATCCGTACCGGGGCCGTCGATCTCCGCGGAGCAGATCAGGTCGCGGCCGCCGCCGCAAGGGCGCCTGACGGCGTCGCTGCGCGATGTGCTGCGCACACCCTTGCAGCACCAGCCACGCCCCGATTCGGCATTCGCAGATCGATAGCCCCTCGGGCACGGACCCACCCGGTCACCTGCCGGGACAGGGGATCTCGAACGGGTTGTCGGAGAACTGGATCACCGATTCCGTGAGGAGCACGTCATGGCTGGAGACACCGTCATCACCGTTGTTGGCAACCTGACCGGCGACCCCGAGATTCGTTTCACCCCGTCCGGCACGGCGGTCGCGAACTTCACCGTCGCCTCGACGCCGCGCACCTTCGACCGCCAGTCCGGCGAGTGGAAGGACGGCGAGGCCCTTTTCCTGCGCTGCAACATCTGGCGCCAGACCGCGGAAAACGTCGCCGAGTCACTGACTAAGGGCGCCCGGGTCATCGTGCAGGGACGGCTCAAGCAACGGTCGTTCGAGACCAAGGAGGGCGAGAAGCGCATCGTCATGGAACTCGCCGTCGACGAGATCGGGCCGTCGCTGCGCTATGCCACCGCGAAGGTCAACAAGGTCAGCCGGGGCACCGGCGGCGGCTACGGCGCACCCGCAGGCGACGACGCCTGGAGCACCGGAGAGCCCGCTGACGGCGGCGAGTTCTCCGACCAGCCGCCGTTCTGATCGTCCGCACCCGACTGGCCCCGAAGGTCCTGCGCCTCGCTCTCCGCCCGAGCCGTCGTCCTGGACGGCCGCAGACCTTCCCGCCGAGCCGAGGCGTGCGCCGCACCACCGGCGCTGCTGCCCGCTCGCCCTGCGGCCGGGTGCTCGCCCCATCCCCACCGAGTGCCCGGCCGCGGCGTTCCTTCCCGCCCTTTTCCCTTATCTGTCAACAGAAAGGTCGTGTGCGAATGTCCAGCGAACCGTCCCTCCCGCATCCTGCTCGAGCTCGGCGACTGGTCCTACGTCGTCGACGACACCGGCATCGAGTACGTCAACGACTGGTACCCGTACAGCAGATCCGTCCGGCTTGCCCCCGACGTCGCGTTCTACTCGTGGCGCAACGAATACGTCGGCGTCCGACCCGGACCGGAGCCGCACTGCGCGGTCGCGGCGCTGCGCCTGGCGGTCCGCCGAAACCCCAACGCCGGGGTGATTGTCGTCGACGTCGACGCCCTGCTGGATCTGCGGGCCGACACCGTCACCCTCCGGCCCGACGAGCTCACCGGCGAACTCCTCCACCAGGCGCAGGTCAAAACCCGCCGCGTGCTGGACCTGCTGGCCGCCGAACGGCTTCGGCAACGCACCCCGCCGTACCCGCCGGTGCCGGTCACCGCGCCAGACCTTGCGCAGCAGCGCGAGGAAGAACGCGCGCGGGACCGCGAGCAGGAACAGTGACCCGGTTCTACCTCGGGGCGCACCGCGCCGCTGGCTGGAATCCCATACCTTCTACGGCCTCCCGCTGTTCTGACCTACAACCTCTCTCGGCCTACCGGCGTCACGGCGACTACTTCCCCGAAAGGAATCGCCACCGACTACGCCATCGACTCCGTACACCGAGATCAGCCGCCACGGCGAGTGGCTCGATCCGCCCGACATCTCCGACGGGCGGATCTACCGGTTCGTCGACGACATCAGCGACCCGCCAGGCTTCGTGGCGATCCAGGACTGGCCCTGCGAGCCGTCCGTGCTCGCGAACCAGGTAGGCGAGGGCAAACCGATCGGCTCTGTCAGTCCTGTGCCCTACCCTCGGATGCCATGAGGTTCCGCTCGGTCGTGGTGTTCGGCAGGCGCAGGCTCATCGGCGCTGCCGGGCTCGATGCCGACATCGCCACAGGTGTCGCCCGGCTAACCCGGCGGTGGTTTCTTCCCGCTGCGCCGGGCCGCCGCAACGGTGTCCGTCGCCGAATCCCGCTGATGCTGGGCAGCTCCGCGGTCACCGTGACGCTGTGGGTGCTGGCCTTCCGCCGCCAGCATCCCGGTCGGCACGGCGGCCGCCCGGTCATCCACGCCGCAGCCCGGTAGGCCGCAGTGGCGGCCGGGGTCGAGACAATTCCGCTGTTTCCCCTTTTCGGGGAGCCGGTCGAGCATGACCCGCTCCCCGAACAGCCCCCGGCCGTCGTCGTTTCCAAGATCGGCTCGAACGGCGTCAGACCGGGCGGCCCGCCGCTGCTGACCGAACCGCTCGTCGTCGACCCGGTACGCCACACCCGCGAGATCGAGCGTTTCTACGCCAAGGTGATCCGCGGTCCTGGCGAACACTGCTGGATTTGGGCGCGCGGTGCGATCTCCGACGACGGCTACGGCACCTTCTCGATCACCCGCGACCACGTCGAGCGCACCGTGAAGGCGCACCGGTTCGCCGTTGCCTACCAGCTCGGCATTCCCGTCCGTTACGGCCAGGTCGTCGAGCATGTGGTCTGTTGAGTACGGATGGTCATTGACTGGAGAAGCGGGACTGTTGTCCCGACGACCCGCCGTCCGGTGGGGTGCACTCGGTTGCCGCTGGTGCCGGCCCGGCGCCGGCGCAGAGTGCAGCACCCCACCGGTACGACGGGTCGCCGTTCCTGACCGGATCGGGTGGACTTCGGCCTCTCACAGCGAGCCGTGCCCACCTTCCTTGACGTCCCGAAACTACGTTTCGCGGCGTGAGCGAGCTGGGCTGGCGGGTGCGGTATGTGCCGGCCGAGCTGACGCTCCCTGCGCGGCCGCTGCCGTTCGTCAACGAGCTTCCGACGGCCTGGTCGGATTGGCTGGCCGATGAGGACGTTCCTTCCGGAACGCCTTATCTGATCTCGCCGACGTTCGAGTACGACGTCGATCTCAACGCCTATTTCCTGTCCCACCAGATGCTGGGCGCGGCCAAGAACACCAGGAACGGCTACGCCCGGGACGTCAAGGCGTTCCTGGACTTCCTGTGGGTCTCGCGGCGGCGGACGTCCTGGCGGGACGCCACCGAGGCCGACCACATCGCCTACCTGGTCTGGCGTCGGCGCGACCCGAACGGGCCGCGGATCGACGATGCGACCTGGGACCGGGAACTCGCCGGCGTCAACAGCTTCTACAGGTGGCAGCTGCGGGCCGGAAACGTCGCGGCCAACCCGATCCCGCAGCGGCCGGTGCGGCAGCCACCGATCGAGAGCGGCCGACGCCGTGCGGCCGGTGGGGAAACTCCCGCAACCGCCAGCCACGGCGCCGCCCGCGAGAAGATCGAGTGGCTTCCTGCGGACTCGTATCGGCGGTGGCGGGATGTCGGGATGCGCGGCTACACCCCGGCCGGGCTGCCGGACCCAGCGTTCCGCGGACGCTTCGCGGCCCGCAACAGCACCTTCTGCGACTTGATGGTGCGCACCGGCATGCGGTTGTCCGAGCAGTCGGCGCTCACGTTGTTCGAGCTCCCGCTGGCGCGTGGCCTGGGCGGCTACCAGCGGTTCTGGCTGCCCCCGGTGATCGCCAAGGGCGGATCAGCGCGGTGGATCTACGTTCCGGAATCCGTGGTCGCCGACCTGATCGCCTACGGCGAGATCGACCGGGCCGAGGTGATCGCGGACGCCCGCGCGGCGGGCCGCTACCGGAGGGCGCGGCGACCGTTCGTGGTCGAGGACCCCACCCGGTCCCGCCCGCAGGCCCGACAACCCGGCGGGGCGCCGATCAAAGTGCGCCAGCTGGACCTCGGCGAGCGCCGCAACCTCTACATCGACGGCCCGGACGGACTGGAGCCGGCGGCGTTCTGGCTGAGCGAGTACGGCCTGCCGATGGCCGTGTCGTCGTGGAAGGGCCTGTTCGGCGAGGCGAACAAGCGGTGCGCCCGGCACGCCCTGGCGCTACGGGCGCACGCGCACATGCTGCGGCACACGTTCGCGGTGATCACCTTGGAGCAGATGCAGCGGGGCCACATCGCGAACCTGGCCAAGCTGGAGCCGGCACAGCGCGAGCACTACACCCGGGTGTTCGGCGACCCGCCGGACTGGGTCCGCCGACGGCTCGGCCACCGGTCGGTCACCACAACCCACATTTACTTCCACTGCCTGGCCGAGCTGGAGATGGAGACCCGCCTGGCGCTGGTCCCGGACGCCTGGGAAGACCCGCGCGACACGGCGCTGTCCCGGATCGCGGTGTGATCGTGAGGGATTCGGTGACGCGCTCGAAACGCGGGACGACACACGCCGGCCAGCCGGTCGCCCTGCCCGACGGGGCCTACGAGCCGCCGCCGCTGGTCGAGGAGTCCGCGCACGGGCCGGTGGTCCACTTCCAGGGCGAGGATGACCGCACCCGGACGTTCCCGGTCGATCGGCTTCCCCTGCCGGGCTGGCACCGCGCGCTGGCCGCGGCGCTGGCGACAACTGTCGGTCCAGGGGGACACCGGCGCACCGGAACCTCGGCGCAGCTGGTTTGGGATGCCGCGGGCCGGGTCATGCGATTCATGGCGACGGTCCCGGACCCGCCCGCCGAGCCTGGGCTGCTGCGGCCGCGGCATCTGAAAGCGTTCCACGAGCAGTCCGGCGAGGCCCGTGGGGAGTCCAACCGCTGGCGCGACCTGCGCTGTTTCAAGCTCGTCATCGAGCAACCGCCCCTGCGCGAGCTGGTGCCGACGGAGGCGGCCGACTACCTGAGCCGCCGCTTCCCGGAGCCGAGGCGACGGGCCAAACCCGGGTATTCGACCGGGAATTCACCGACCTGGTCGTCGCGGCCCGCTCCGACGTCGCGAACATCCGTGACCGAATTCGGCGCGGGGAGTCGCTGCTGGCCCGCTATCGCACCGACCCGGAGGCGCTCAGCGCTGCGGACCGCGACCGCGGCGCGCTCCTGGCCGAGGCCAGCGCGGGTGACCTGCCCAAAGCGGCCGACGGTGACACGGCTGCGCGGGTCGCCTGGCGGATGGCGCTCGCGCGGGAGCTGTTCCTGACGATCCCGGACATGCCGGCACTGCTGGCGTTGTTCGTCGCGGTCGCCAACCGCAACGTCGAGACCATCAAGGAGCTGCCGGTCGCGCACCGCATCCTCGAAGAGCGCGCGGTCGAGCTGCGGGTGGTCAAGCGCCGTCGCGGGCAGAAACGTTGGTATGAAACGGTTTCCTGGGAGATCGGGAAGCCCGGCCGCGAACTGCACACACCGGGCGGGCTCTATCTGCTCGCGCTGGAGCTGACCGCCCGCAGCCGGGCGTTCAGCGGTGCCCGGTTCCTCTGGTCGGTCTGGCGCAGCAACCCCAGAGCGAACATCGGCGGGGTCGCCGAGCACGACGGCATGTTCGACCGCAAGCTCAACCGCAACATCTACGCCACCGAATGGGCCGAGACGCACGGGTTGACCGCCGACCGGGTGGGCTCGCCCGAACCGGTCGAGGCGGCTCCGGCCGCCCGCACGCGCACGATCAAGGTGGATGGCCGGTGGGTCCGGCGCAAGCCGGCACCGGGCACGTTGCAGGTCGAGTTCAACCGGCTCAAGACCAGCACCGACGTCCGCCGCACGAAGCAGGCCGGCGGGCACCTGCCCTCATCGGTGCGGACCAACACGATCCCGACCCTGTTCCGCAGCTACCTGCGCGACGATCCCACGACGATCGAGTGGGCCGAGGACGTGGTCAGCGCGGCCCTGGTCGATGCCGAGCACTCGGCACTGGACGCGCATCGCCGGGTGCTCGACGCCAACGGCGGCAGCCTGCGGGTGGTCCCCGGCCCGGCGGACGCCCAGCATTTGCGCGATGCCGGGCTGGACCCCACCGCGGCCCGCAAGGCCGCCGCCGGGGAACTCGACACCGTCTGGACGGCATGCGTTGATCCGGACCACCATCCGGCCTCCGGCGAGGTCTGCCGTCCGGCCAGCTTCCTGGACTGCTTCCACTGCGGCAACTGCCTGGTCACCCGCGACCAGCTGCCCGCCCAGCTCGGCCTGCTCGACGCTCTCGGCGCCCGCCGCGAGCAACTGTCCGAACAGGACTGGTGGGGCCGCTACGGCAGCGTCTGGGCGGCGATCACCAACGACATCCTGGTCAAGTTCAGCGCCGCCGAGATCGAGCTGGCCCAGGCCGCCAAGCCTGACGACGCGCTGCTGGATCTGCTGGAGAACCCCTGGGAGCACCCGTGACCAGCCCCACCCCGTTGTCCGCGCCGCACCCTCTGGACGAGGTGTTCGTGCTGAACGGGCGGCGCCTGCGGGACGGGATGCGGCTGGAGGAGACGTCCCGCTTCCGCGATGCTCACTGGCGGCTGGACCCCGCCTGCTGGCAGCAGCACGTCCGGCGATGGCGGCTGAACTTCGGCCTCGTTCCCGCCCGCTATCGGCTGGTCGCCAAGGAACTGTTCTACGGAATGCTCTCCGGTGAGCTGCCGCCGGGCGAGCCCCGGCCCGACCTCGCGTCGGTCCTGCGCGTGTTCAGCGCCCTGAGCACCTTCCTGAAATGGCTGGATACGCGCGCACCGCGGCCGGGGCGGCTGGCGGGCCCGGCGCTGAGCGAGCTGACCGGGGACGACCTGCTCGCCTACCACCGCCACCTGAAGGACACCGTCCGCAACGAGGGCACCCGCGGCAACAAGCGCGCCGCCGTCCGTTACCTCTGGCGTTTCCGCGCCGCCCTGACCGTCGATCGGCTGCCGTTCGATCCCGCCCACCTGGACGGCTGGAGCGAAAGCCGTCGATCGCTGTATTCGGAGAACGCGACCGACCGGATTCCGGAGGCCGTGCACGGCCCGCTGCTGACCTGGGCGTTGCGATTCGTGGATGACTTCGCCGAGGACATCCTGGCCGCCGACGGCGAATGGTGGCGCCTGCGGGACGCGGCCCGGCGCAGCACCGCCGGGACCAACACCGGCGCCCACGAGAAGATCCAGGCCGTCCTGGCCGACTACCTCGCCCGGCACCGTCCCTTGCCCGGTTACCGGGGAGCGGTGAACGTCCGGCACCTCGCCGCGGAGGCGGGCTGCGCCCGCCGCGCCGTCGAGCGCTACAAGACCGAGGTCATGGCTGCCGTTGACGTTGTCGGCGTGAGCGACTTCGGCTACCTCGACTTCGCCGTCACCGGGCGCCTCGATGGCGAGCCCTGGATCGAGCGGATCGCCAGCACCCTCAACAGCGATCGGGGGCTGGCCTCCCTGGCAAGGATGCTGCACGCGGCCGCGGCGATCGTGGTGCTGTTTCTGTCCGGCATGCGCGAGTGCGAAGTCAAGCACCTGCGCCGGGGATGCGTTCAGGTTCAGCGCGACGCCCACGGGCGGCCCTATCGCTGGAAGGTCGCCAGCCTGGCCTTCAAAGGCGAGACCGAGGTGGAAGGCGTCCCCGCCACCTGGGTCGTCGGCGCCCCCGCCGCCCGCGCCATCGGCGTCCTCGAACGCCTCCAACCGGCCGACGCCGACCTGCTCTTCGCCGTGCTGCCGCACAACCCGCGCAACTCCACGGCAACCGGCCGGCGCAACCACGCGATGACCACCAGCGCCACCAACCATCAGCTCAACGACTTCGTGCAGTGGGTCAACCAGTACTGCGCCACGCACGGTCGCGCCGACGGCATCCCAGCCGTCAACGGCGAACCATGGAGGCTGTCCATCCGGCAGTTCCGTCGCACCCTCGCCTGGTTCATCGCGCGCCGCCCCGGGGGCGCGATCGCCGGGGCGATCCACTACCGGCACCACGCCGTCCAGGTCTTCGAGGGCTACGCCGGCACCTCCGAATCCGGCTTCCGCGCCGAGGTCGAATCCGAACAAGCGCTGGCCCGCGGCGAGCAGCTGCTCGCGATGGTCGACCAGCACGAGCACAAGAACCTCGCTGGCCCGGCCGCCGACGAGGCCGCCCGCCGGCTCGAGGATTTCGGCGACCGCGCCCGCTTCGCCGGCAAGGTCATCACCGACCGGCGCCGTCTCGACCGGCTGATGAACCGCGGCGACCCAGCGATCTATCCGGGCAAGTACGTCACCTGCATCCACACCCACGCCACCGCGCTCTGCCAGCAACGCCGCGACAGCGACGGCGCGCTGCGCCCCGACCACGGCACCTGCAAGCCGCTGGCCTGCCGCAACGTCGCCCTCACCGCGGACAACATCGACAACCTGCGCGACGAGGCCGCCCGCATCGACCGGGAACTCCAGGCCCGGCCAGTGCTGCCGCCCCTGGTCACCCACCAGCTGCGCACCCGCGCCACGGAGATCGAGACCTTCCTCGCCCGGCACACCCGACCCGACACGGAGGACACGTGAGCCCGCCCGTCACCCTGCCCAGCGACGACGTCGTGCTCAAGGCCGTGCAGGAGGTCACCGACCAGTCACGTGATCTCGGCAAGCGTCCCAGCGTCCTGGCCGTCGCCCGCCGTCTCGGGTTGTCCAACACGACCTTCCGGCGCAGCTTCCCCGACATCGCCCGCCAGATCGGCGATGCCCGCCGCAACGGCACCGCACCGGCCGCCGGGGCGGCCGCGGACGAGCGGCAGCTCAGCCTGCACGAGCGCAACGCGAAACTCCGGCGGAGCAACACCGAGCTCAGCGACCATCTCGAGCTGGCCATCGCGAACATCATGCGTCTGACCTTGGAGAACAAGCGCCTGCGCGAGGAGCTGGAAGCCGCCAGCAAGGTGACCCGGATCGGCCACCCCGCCCGCTCGCAGGCCGAGCAGCCACCTCCAACCTGACGGTTCTTGTCGGTCCCACCAGGCATCATCAACGATGCGGACACCCAGGTGAGGGGACCGGACATGGACATCACGCAGATCCCGCCCTACGCCACGCCCTCGTCCTGGGCCCGATTCCTGCGCAAGGCCGTGGTCACCGCGAACCACACCATCTGGATCGGAGCGCTGGCCGACGACGGCTACGGCCGCTTCCACGGTCCCAACTACGGCGACGGTGATCTTCCTGCCGACCGGCGCGGGGAAACCGTCCGCGTCTCCCGCTGGCTCTGGTGGGCCCGGCACGGCCCGCTGCCCGCGCGCACCGTGGTCATGCACACCTGCGACCTGCCCATCTGCACCAAGCTGGAGCACCTACGACCGGGCACCCAACGCGAAAACCTCGCCATGGCCGCCGGCCGCGACCGGCTCGCGCACGTCGCGCCCGGCGGCTCCCGCATCGACCGCGCCGACAGGCGCGGCCAAGCCGGCCAGTCCCGCGCCATCAGGTCCGCGGTCTGCGCGGCACTCGCGGCCGGGATCGACGACCCGCACGAGCTCGCGCGCATCGTCGACGAGGTCATCGCCCTCGGCAACAGCTACGCCGACCAGCTCAGCCTGTTCGACATCGCCTGAATCCGGCCGCCTCCCGGCGGCGCCGCTGCTACAGTGGGGCCATACCCGCCCGGCCCCTCGTGGGCCGGGTTTACTTTATTCGCCGGGCGTTCCAAGCCGCCTCACCGACTGCCGGGCTCGGGTGTCACCCTGGAACCCGTGACGACATCCGGCGACGGGCCCCGCGTCCCCGGCCCCGGCCCCGGCCCCGGGGACGAGGCGAGCGAGACCGGGGCCGTGCTGGACGAGGTGGCTGCGGCGTTCGCCGGGGCACGGGTGGCGATGGACAACCTCCGCCGCACCTGGGACACCGGTCTGGCCGAAACCCTGCGGCAGCTGGACCAGATATGCGAGCGCACCGATCAGCTGGTCGCGCAGGTCACCGGCAACCTCGACCTGCTCCGGCGCGTCACGAACCGTCGCTGACCGGCTTGCGCGCCCTCGGCCACAGGTCCATGTTCTTACGCTCCAGGTCGGCCTCGGCGGCGAAGTCGAAGGAGGCCAGTTCGGTGATCAAGCTCCGGGTCTCCTCGAGCGACGCGTTCGCCAGGTCGAACACGACGCGCATCTGCGAGTCGTCGGAGTCGGACTTCATCTCCTCCATGAGTTCCTTCAGCACGATGCGTCTGGTTTGCAGCGTGTGAATGCGGTCGAGGATTTCCTTGATCCGCTGGTTGGTGGCGAGGGGATCGAGGCCGGTGGCGTCCGGGTTCGCCTCGTCGCGGACATAGACGCCGCTTCCGCTGCGCGTCACGACGCGGCCCTGGGAGCGCAGCACCGAGATCGCTCGCTGAATGGTCATGTTGGCCAAGCCAAACCGCTGCCGCAGGTCTGCCTGGGACGGAAGGCGATCCCCCGGCTTGAGTTCGCCGGTGGTGATCGCCTCGACGAGCACGCGAGCGAGCTGCCGATACGGCGGGTTCGGATCGTTCGGATCAAGGTCACGCATCGCCCTAGCCTAGCTGACCTAGCTGTCGTGATTGGGGGTTGCGGGAGCTGTCAGCGTGTCTTTCACCCGACTGTCCCACTGGGCTTTTTCTGGGCATCCGTGGTTGAATCAGGTCATGCCCAGAAAAAGCCCAGTCGAGTCAGACGTGGTCGCGGGAGTGCAGGGGCTGCTCAAGCGCGGGTTGCCGGTGACCCCGGCCGGCGCGGACGCGGCGCTGCTGGACCTGCGCGGTGTCGTCGCGCGAGCGGTCGATCCCGCTGATGAGGCGAGCCGGACGGCGGCCCTGGACGGCACGCTGAGGGGTTTGCTGGCCCGGTTCGACGATGCCCGTTACGCGCCGGCGGCGCGGGCGTTGTTCGGGCTGCCGCCGGCCGAGCCGGGGCAGAACCTGACAGTCCGCCGGGAGCTCGCGGCCAAGGCGGCGGGGCACGAGGTCCATCACTTCCGCAAGCGGGTCGAGCCGAAGCTGATCGAGAAGGTCGCCTGGGAGCTGCTGGCCGACGCGGACCGGTTCACCCGCTCGGCGCTGATCGCGCCGCGGCTGGCCCCGGTCACGACGCGGCAGCCCGTCTCGGCGGACCCGTTCGCTTGGGAGGTCGCCGAACACGAGGAGCAGCTGAGCCGGTTGTGGTCGGCGCTCTACGCCGCCCGCGCCGAACTCCTCGCGGTCGAGCGGCTGATCAGCCTGGAGGCCGACCGGATGGACATCATCCAGACCGCGGTGACTGCGGCCTGGCGCTGGGCCGCCGCCCGCGCCGAAGCGATCAGCTACACCACCGCCTTCGCCCCCGACGGCGATGCCTCGCCGGACGAGCTGGTCGCGCTGGCCGGCTGGACCCCGGCCCTGACCGCGCCGCAGGCGTCCCGGCTGACCGAGGCGGCCGCGGGCGGCGCCAGCCGCGAGCAGTTCGTCGCCGCGCTACACGGCGAAACCGGGCTGGGCAACACCTGGACCGAAGGGTTCTTCGCCCGCCCCGCAGCCCCCGACAGCAGCATCGAGCAGGAGAACGGATCAGCGTCGTGACCAGCACACCCACCAACCCCGCCCTGACCGCCGCCCTCGAGGCCGCGGCCTCCGGCGACCCGCGTCGCTACGTGATCACCGGCGGCCCCTCCTCGGGCAAGGACGACCTGATCGCGGCGATCCACGCCGCCGGGATTCCTTGCATGGCTGAGGAACCGGGCCGGGAGATCTACCGCAAGCACCGCGAACGGCTGGGCCGGCACCTGCTGCGCGAGGACCGGCGCGAGTATTCGCTGGAGGTGCTGGAGGCGTTCGTCGCCGAATACACCGCCCACAAGCACGGGATCAGGTTCTACAACCGCGGCATCCCCGACGGCTACGGCTGGGACGCGTTCTTCGGGCTGCGCCCCACCGCCGAACTGGAGGAAGCGACCCGGCTTTATCGCTACGACGCGGTCTTCGTGCTCGACCCGCTGGACACCTTCGAGGACCCCGACGACATCGTCTGGGCCAAGGACCGCGAGATCCGCCGGGTTCACGAGCTGATCGTGCAGGGCTACTTCGACGCCGGCTACCAGCCGGTGTTCGTCGCCCCCGACGCCGCCGCGGCGCGGCTGGACTTCATCTGCTCCAACCTGCGCCTGCCCAAACCCAGCCGAGCAGCCTGACAACCGTTGCCCGCCAACGCAACACACAAAAGGGGAGTGTGATCTCGTTGTCCCGCAACGGAAAAGCAGACACCGCCCAGCTGCTGCTCTCGCCGAACAGCGTGCTGGCCAACGCGCTGCTGCGCTCGATCGACATCCTGCGCCCCCGCGTCCTCGCGGCCCGGCCGGCGCGGATCGAGTTCGTGGTCGGCACCCAGATCAACGGCGCCCCGCACCTCGGGACGAACCTGGTCCAGACCGCGGCGTTCCTGCTGGCCAAGATCGCGCGCCGGGAGTTCTCCATCGACACCGTCGTGCGGTTCGGCGCCCTCGATAACGCGCCCTACGACGTCGTGCTCGACCCGGAAACCCACCACGCCTACCAGCAGACCTACTACCACGCGCTGGGCAAGGACAAGATCGGCGAGCTGATCGAGGGCTACTACCGGGGATTCTTCGACTCGCTGTCGGAGGCGACCGATACCGATTACGCGGTGGAGACCTACACCGACCAGCAGGCCAGCCCCGGCTTCCGCGCGGAGTTCCTGCGCACCCTCGAACGCCTGGAGGACATCCGCTGGTGGATGGCGCCCAGCCACGGCGTCGTCCACGTCCGGATTCCCTGTCCCGAGTGCGGCTGGGCGGAGAAACGCGCCGACCGCACCAAGCTCGCCCACCTCGACGAGGACGGCGCCACCTTCACCGCCGCCTGCTTCGACCACGGCCGCTACGAGGCGCACATCGACCCCGAAGACGATGCGCCCTACCTGGACCTGGCCACGCTCTATCGGAACCTGGTCAAGGAACGCGCGCTCGGCCGCGATGAGCGCACGCTGCACGTGATGATGAAGGGAGGCGACTGGACCTTCGGCTGCCAGCTCGTCGACGGCGCCCACGGCGCCCTGGACACCCCGCCGGCGCGAATGCCGTCACGGATCTTCACACCCCAGGTCCTCGCCCCGACCGGAGCGAAGCTGTCGAAGTCGCTGCTGCGCGAACACGGCCGCGACGCCCTCCCCGCCGACGTCGAGCCCTGGATGCTCGACACCACCGCCTGGCCCGGCGACGTCGACAACTACGTCGACGCGCTGGTCTGGCTGGTCGGGGAACTGCTCACCGACCCCAAGCACTTCTTCCGCTCGTTCACCGTCAAGGAACTAGGCAGACTCATGACCACCCGCCCCACCGAACCCCTGGTCCGCGCCCACGAAATGGGCATCTACAAGCGCTACTTCGACCTCATCGCCGCCGGCCGCAAGACCACCGAGATCCGGGTCAACGACTCCAGCCGCAAAAAGATCAAGGAAGGCTCGCTGATCCGGTTCCGCTGCCAGGGCGACGACGTCCTCACCCGCGTCACCCGCATCGCCCGCTACAGCGACTTCGACGAGATGTTCGACCACGAGGAAGTCGCCTCGGTCAACCCGCTCGCCACCCGCGAGGACCAGCTCGCGAACATCCGCCAGATCTATCCGCCCGAGCGCGAAGCCCTCGGCGTCGTCGCCATCGGCATCGAACTCGTCGACCCGCCCCGCCCGATCAGCCAGTGACACCGCGTGATGAGCCCTGACCGTCGCGTCACACGCAGCTTGGCGGCGCGTCTCCCCGGCGGCCGCACCAGCGGGCCGGGGGAGGACACGGTGACCACGAACGTCGAGCCCAGCGCCGATCCGCTGGCGGTGCTCTACGGGCTACACACCCAGCTGCGCCTTCTGGTCTCCGCACTCACGGTCGCTCCCGGCACGCCCGAGGTCACCGCCATGCTCGCCGGTCTCGCGGACACCACCGGCCAAGCCACGGCGTTGCTCGCGGCCGCCGAGCCGGAGACCCTGACCGCGCTGCGACGCGCGTTCGGCTACGCGAAAGCCCGCCGCCACAACGAAACCGCCTCCGAACTGGTCGCCGCGCACGGCCGGCTCTCGGTCCTGCTCCGCCGCGACCAACCCCGCCGACCCGAGGCCGTCCGCGAGCCCACCCTGCGCTGGCGACTGGAACCGTGACGATCGTGGCCGCACAAACGTCAATACCGCAGTTCAGGACGGGTGTCGTTGAGGACCGCAGGCGTCGGGGGCTCGTACTGTCCCTGGCATGAGCGGAGAGGGCGTCGTGCTGTTCGACATCGACGGCGGGCTGGCGGACATGTCCGCGGTCACCGACGAACTCGGCCCCAAACCCTGGCGGCGGGACGTCTGGCAGCAGTTCTTCGCCCGCCTCGGCGAAGCCACCGTGTTCGACGCCGGCCGCGACCTGGTCGCCGCGACCGCCGCGCTCGGGTTCACCGTCATCTACTCCACGACCCGGCCCGACTTCACGATCCCGGCCACCCGATCCTGGCTGGCCGCAGCTGGGCTGCCGCCCGCGGCCGCGGTGTTCTCCCGCCCCAACAAGGCCGGCACCCAGGCCGCGCTGGAGGTCAAGCTGCAACATTGCTGGATCGTCGACCGCCGCCTCCGCGACGGCTACCTCGCCGCATTCGTCGACGACGAACCCGACATCGTCACCGAACTCCGCCGTCACGGCTACGCCGGCCGCCGCTTCGAGCGGCTGCACGGCTGCGACCCGGTCGACCTGCACGCCGCCCTGGTCTTCGGTCCCGGACGGCGAGAATTCACCGAACGCAAGCACCTGCGCGAAGCCCGCATCGCCCACCGCACCCCGTTCACCGCGCCGCTGGACCTGGCCTCGGCGGCCCGCTGATGGCGGCACGGCTCCTGCGGCGCGGCCGCACCCTGCTCGCCGCCGGCGCCGTCACGCTGGGCGCGGCCAGCGCCACCTATCAGCGGCTCGCCGAACGCCGGGACGCCCGCCGGTTCCCGCCCCCCGGCGAGCTGATCGACATCGGCGGCCGTCGGCTGCACGTGTTCCGGTCCGGCAGCAGCGAGCCGGCAGTGATCGTGCTGCCGTCGCTGAGCACCCCGGCCGACGAATGGGTCCGCGTCCAACGCGCCCTCGCCGACAGAAGCGACGCGACGCTCGTCCTGGTCGACCGCGGCGGCGTCGGCTGGAGCGACCCAGCGCCCTGGCCCCGCACGATCAGCGCGATGGCCGACGAAGTCGACGCCCTGATCACCGCGCTCGGCATCACCGACCCGGTGATCCTCGTCGGGCACTCCGTCGGCGGCCTGATCGCCCGGTTGTTCGCCGCCCGGCATCGGGAGCGGGTCGCGCGGCTGATCCTGGTCGACTCCAGCCACGAGGACCAATACCAGCGCCTGCACGAAGCCGACCCCAGCATCGGCGACGCCGAACTCTGGAAATATGCCGCCCGCTGGCGGCTGAGGGTTCTGGGCTGGCGACGTCTGCGGCTCGCCCTCGGCCTCCTGCCCGAGCTGCGGCAGGACGCGGAACGGGAAGTCCCCGCCGACCTCGTCGACGCGCACCTCGCGCGCTATCTCAGCGCCCGCAACCGGCGCGCAGTGGTCCAGGAATTCATCGGCCTGCTCCTCGGCCGGCAGCCCCTGCGCACCGAGGCCCGCGACCTCGGCGACCTGCCGATCACCGTGGTCACCGCCGGGCCGGTCGGCCGCGACGACTGGTATCCGCCCTGGCTCGAGCTTCAGGCCGAGTTCCTCGACATGTCGACCAACACCACCCAGATCTGGGCCCGGCACGCCGACCACCACATCAACCACGACGACCCCGAGCTGCTCGCCCAGATCATCCATGACGCCGCCCGGGAAACCAGCCGCGCCAGCACCGGCGACACGCCCGGCCTCGGCTGATCACGGACGTTCGGCTGCGATCTCGGCATCGTCGTCGAAGGACAGCTCGTCCAACGGCACCAAGACATACGGCTCAGATTCACCCATCGGCCGGCCCTGCGAGTCGGTGACCGGCTCGCCGACCTCGACCTGGCGACGAACTTGCTCCCGATGCGCCAGCACCCGCTGACGCTGTTCCTCGCTCAGCCGCGCCCACAAGCGCTCCTCGAACTCCCGCGACTGGCGATCCCGCTCGGGGTCAGGGTTGTCCCGGTTGCGCCACACCCGGACCGCTCGCGCCAGGACCTCGCGCCGCTTCTCCCGGCCGTCGCGTTCGGTCAGCTCGCCGATGCGTTGCCACGCCCGCAACACCGTCTCGACCCCGGTCAGGTCCAGCGTCTCGCCCGCCACATCCAGGGCCGCGCGGAACTGCCGCTCGAACCCGGCCCGCTCCTCCTCCAGCACCGCATCCCGAATCGCCCGCGGGGACAAGCCCGACAGAGCGAACGGCGGCTCGACCGCATCCTCGGTCATGACCTGGCAGCCTAGCTGCGACCACCGACATCCTCGCCGCGGAGCTGGACGTCGAACGGACTGCTGCCAGCAACGACGGGCGGCGCCACTAAGTGGTCAACGGTCAATGCAGAACCCCATCCACAACGTCTGCGACAACCCGATCTGCGTGCGCGCGCACCCCGACCCCGCGATCAGCCACATCTGGCCCTCGACCCAGGCCGACAACCTTCGCCGGATGGCCGCCAAGGGCCGCGGCGGTGGCCGCCAACGCTGGTGGATCAGGCCGTGGTCCGGCCTCGCCCGCCACGAACGCGCGGAACGTTCACGTGCTCTGGCCGCCGCGGTGCGCGACGGCTGGGACGAAGCCCGCGTCCGGGCCGTCCTGATGCAGATCGACCCCGCGCAGACCGCGTTATTCCCCTGACCCGTCCGCCGCCTGCCAGCTCCCGTCTCGGCGGGCGTGCCAGCGTGGCCGGTAAGAGCCAGAAACGGCGAAGGCGTGCCCGGCTGAAGCCAGGCACGCCTACTGTGCCGTGCGCAGTAGCCCGAAGGCTAACCGTCGCGAGCGACGATCCGGCAAAAGCTGCGCGGCACGGTGCGCCGGGGATTCGCTGGGCTCAGTAGAAACCCGAACCCGGCGCGAGCCCCAGTGTAACCACGTCGCCGGCCGCCGGGCTCGACGCGACCGGGCAGATCCACGGCGTGGCGGCCGCGCGTCACCAGCGCCCCCCTCGTGCCGGAAGGGTCTTATGCCACGTCAGGTGGGTCAAGGGCACCCAAAAAATTCTTCTCCGCAAGCTCCGAAGATTTTTCGGGGCCCACCCTTGACCCACCTGACGTGGCACAAGGAATGGCACGTACGAGGGGGACGGGAGGAAAAAGGGTATCAATCATTTAATGCAACAATTGCACTGGCAAGGGTTGCTCACCTATTTTGTGGGTAAAGCCACTGGTAGAGCGGTTGCGTAGAGTCGAAAAGTCGCCCAAATTGGAGGGAGAAAATAGCCGCCACGGGTTGAGAAATAGGCCCGCGATCCCCTAGACTAAGGACTGTAAGACAAACCGGGACGGCAAACCCGGTGATTCGCAAAAAATCAGTAGTGGGGAACAATTCATGTCGCAGACGACGACGATTTCTGATGCTCTTTTTCAGGTCGCGATCCTGGTCAAGGAGGGTGACAACCGCCGCGCCAAGCGCGAAATGCGGGAATTGCTGAACGTCGCCGACGGCGCATCGCTCGCCCTGATCGGCCGGTGCGCGTCCACCTTGGAGCAGTACCCGCACCGTATCGCCGTGGAAAAGCTGCGCAACGCATGGCGCCGCACCACCGACGAAACCCACCGCGCCCTGATCGCCGCGTGTGCGCCCGAGCAGGACAACGGCCAGTACCGCCCGCAGGCCGAGCCCGCCGCGCCGTCCCGCTACGGACGCGACAACTACCGCGCGCCGCGCAACAGCCGCCGCAGCTACGACCCGACCCGCCGCAAGGCCCAGCGCACCCAGCGACAAGCCCGCCAGGAAGCCGCCGCCGCCCGCTACTTCACCGAGCGCGCCGGAGTCGCCGAGGGGCAGCAGACCAAGGACCGCGACGAGCGCGCGCAGGATGCGCATGTCTACGCCTCCGGACTGGACTACGACAAGGCCGGAGTTCCCGACGTGCGCGGCCTGCCGTGCGTCGCGTGCTGGCTTGAGCGCGCCGCCGCCGACGTCGCCACCGACCGGGTACGCGCCGGGCACGGTGACGATGGTCTGTGCGGAGACTGCCGGGAGTCCGGCCGCCCCGGCATTACCGAGCTGCCCGCCGGTCACACCCGCGCGCAGGCAATCGAAGCCCGTTGCGCTTTCATCGCGGAGCGCGTCGGAACCAGCGCGCGCGGCATCCTGCGCCGCGAGTGGAAGCGCTACGCCGACCCGCGCGAGCGTGCCACCGTCGCCGCGTGGGTGCAGGCTCACTCGCTACCCGAGCCCGGAACGCCGAGGGCGCAGCCCGACGCCGAAGCCACACCGGCCACCCAGCCCGAAGAACGGCCCACCGTCGCGCCGGTGACGTCGATCGTTGGTGGAACGTGCGAGCAGTGCGGAGGCATTCGCCAGCTTCGGCGCGGATTGTGCCTGGACTGCCGCCAGCTCGACAACACGCCGGTTCTGTCTGCCGTATCCAGCGCGGCAACCGACGAGGAGGCGGAGCCCGCCCCGATCGCCGCGTAGGCGCGCCGGAGGTCTGGCCCCACTCGATACTCGCCAGCTTCCCTCCATGCTCAGCCGCCGTAACGAATAGCACCCCAACATCAAATGCCCCCGGTTTCTGCCGGGGGCATTTTCGTGTGTGCGGACGTTTTCCCACAGTGCCCACCCGCTGCGCCGCACCGGCCTCCAAGTACCAAAGCCAGCCTGCCGCCTCTATCTGCCCACGCGTCGAACATGTTCATGGGCAAGCCCTCAACGTTCGACGAAGTGTCAGTGCGTGCTCGCCCCATCCAACTTGGCGTTTCCGGTGCTGCCACTGATTGTAGGCAACGGTCATATTGGCGCGCTCCCGCCGACGTGAGCGCGCCATGCCCGCTCCCAGCTCACCCTGGCTGAACCGGCGGTGGCTCGGCGGCCGTCGGCTGGGCGCTGTCGCCATTGGTGGTGTCGGGGGCCGCTGGTCGGGAACTCTTGTGGTTGGTCTTGCCGCGCCTACGTTTGGCGGGTGCGGGTACTAAGCGCAGGGCACGCAGTTGCTTCTCGGACCACCCTTCCTTGAGCGCCGATGCGTGCATGGCCCGTGCGTGTTCCACGGCCGCGAGCGTGGCCTCGTGTGCGACCTTCTCCCGGTCTACGCACTTTTCCACGTCGGTGATCGCCTTGCGTAGCTCGCGCAGGATGGGCAGGTTCTGCCTGAGTACCGCGCGTACCTCTTGTTCAATGCTCTTGTCACTCATGATCATCAAGCTATCGGGCGAATGCGGTGGTGGGGAGGGGGCAGAGACAAACATCGGACCTGGTTCGGGTCCAGCCCGCCCCGATGGGCTCCCCAGTGTCGTCCCTGTGACGCGCCGATTCGATCCCAGCCCGACAGCCAGTCTCCCCGCCGTCGCTGCGACGCCTCAGCGGCGCACGCGCGTCAGCGCGTCCTCGTGACGTTCGGCGCACCGGTCTGTGTGAGCGTCGGCCGGTTGCGGAGCTGGAAGCGGAAGCTCGCTGGCGCTTGCTGCTGTGTCGTCGGCGTGCGCTCGTCGCCTCGCGCCCTTGATGAGCCGCTTTGGCGGAGCAAGATAGTCGATCAGGGGGTCTGATCGCGGTTTGGATCTTGCCGATCGGTGTCGGTCCGGGCCACACTGCGGTGGTCCGGTCGCTGCGCTGGGCTGGGGAAGGGGCAGGTCTGTTCCGCGTTTGCGGGTTCTGGGGAGGGTGCTGTGCGGCTGAGTCGCCAGGGTTCGGGGTTGCGTCGGCAGCGGGTTCCGGGGGGTCGTCCGCATGAGGTGACGGTGCGGTTGAGCGACGAGGAACTGGAGTTTGTGGAGATCGCGGCTGCGGCGGCGGGCTTGTCGAAGCCGTCGTTTCTGGTGGCGTCGGTGATGAGTACGCGCGAGGGCCAGGGGATGAGTGTGGCTCAGCGGGAGACGCTGGCGGCGGAGGTGTTGGGGGTGACGCGGGTGTTGCGGCGGGCTGCGGAGAACCTGAATCGGTTGACGAGGGTCGCGCAGGCGCAGGGGTCGGTTCCTGCTGAGGTGCCGATGGCGGTGCGGCGGCTGGTGGAGTATGTGGCCCGGTTTGATGGGGTTGCCGCGCGGCTTGATCCGCGCCGCGGTGGTGCCCGGTGATCGTGAAGCACGCGGCGCGGAAGCCGAATACGCGGGACCGGTTGGTGGGTTTGCTGGCGTATTTGGCCGGGCCGGGCCGGTTTGAGGAGCACACTGATCAGCGGATCGTGGCGGCGTGGAGTAGCGACGTCACCGATATCGAGATCCGTGAGCCGTCGGAGCAGATGGGGCTGGCGCACGAGATGGAGGCTCCTGCGCGGTTGCGGGAGATGCCGCCCCCGGCGGAGGGGTTCGTGTATCACGTGCCGATTTCGTTGCATCCGGACGATCCGCGCCTGTCGGATGAGCAGTGGGCCTATGTGGCGCGTAAGACGGTGGCCGCGCTGGGTTTCGAGGACTGCCGGTGGATTGCCGTGCACCACGGACTCGCGCGCAGCGCGGACGGGCCACGGGATCACATTCATCTGGTGGTACACCGCGCGCGGGAGAACGGGACGATCGCCTCGACGTGGAATGACCGCTACAAGATGGCGGCCGTGCGTGCCGAGTTGGAGGACGATCCGACGCTGGGCTTGGTGGTGAAGACGCAGCGCAAGGTTGCCGGCCGTGGCGGCTGGCAGCATGGGGAACGGGATCGCGCCGAGCGCGCCGGGCGTTCCGAGGTGGACCGGGACCGGTTGGAACGCTTGGTGCGTGCCTCGGTCGGCCCGGCGGAGTCGGAGGCGGACTGGGTTCGGTTGTTGCGGGGCCAGGGGGTGCTGGTGCGGCCTCGCTACGAGCGCGGCGGCCGGTCGGCTGTGGTGGGGTATTCGGTGGCGTTGCCACCCGAATCTGGGCAGACACCGGTGTGGTTCGGCGGCGGGAACCTTGCCCTCGATCTGACGCTGCCCGCGATCCGTAACCGGTGGGATGGGCATGATCCTGCGGATGCGCTGGGTGTCTGGTCGCGACGCGGGAGCGAGCGGCGAGCGGGGGTGCGCGGGAGTCGCGCCGAGTCGGTGTGGCCGCTGGCGCAGCAGCACTTGGCGGAGTTTGAGCGAGTGCTGGCGGTGACGCCGCTGTCGGATGTTCAGGCGTGGCGGGCGATCGCGCGGGAGACCGCGGAGGCGGTGGCGGGGTTGTCCACGCGCGCGCCGGCGCGGGAACAGGCGATGTTGGGACGGGCGGGGCTGTGGTTGTCCCGGGCGGCGGAGATGCCGCATGGACAGCGGCGCGGGGCCCCGAGTCCTGGTGCACCGGCGATGCGGGCGGCGTGTTCGGTAATGACCACGGCGGCGATCAGTGGCCGCGGTGGGATGGCGACGGTCGCGGTGTTGATCGAACAGTTGATGCGGTTCTCGGATGCGGTGGCGCGCGCGAACGCGGCGCGGGACGCGGCGGGGGCCGCGCGGATGGCGGCGGCGGCCGCGGCCGAACTCCGTGGCCTCGGCGCGAGCGTCGAGGCCGGTGCGGCGGGCCCGCACGGGGTTGGGCGGGCGGCGATCCTGGCCGCGCGCGGCTCGGCCGATCGCCCCGGCCGAGGGAACGCGGCCCCGGAGGCGGGGAACGCGGGACGGGTACCGAAGGTGCGGCGGGATCGGGCGGATCGGGATCAGCGCGACCGGTGAATGGTCACCGGTTCCGGTCGCGGTCGCGTTGCCGGGTGGGTTTCGGCGCTGGACGCGGAGGGGTGGCGCGGCTGCGACGGGCGCGGGTTACGGCCTCCTGCGCGGAGTCGGGGTAGCTGGCCCCGGCGATACGTGCGGCGGGAGACCCGTCGGCGTAGATGTTGCCTGCGGGATCGGGTCCGGGGGGCGCGGGCGGGCCGAGGATGGTGTCGAGTTGTTCGGGACGCATCAGGACGTCGCGGGCCTTGTCGCCGTTGGAGGGGCCGACGACACCGAGCTGCTCCAGGTCTTGCAGGGCGCCGGTGGCTTCACTGCGGGAGAGTCCGAGTTTGCGTTGCAGGGTCGGTACCGCGGCGAATTGGGTGCGGGTGACCTCGCGTGCGACCTCCCGCAGTGCGGGGGTGATCTCCGGTTGGACGCGATGGGGGGCGGCTTCCGCGCGCCCGGCAAGGTAGGCCAGGTCGGCAGCGGTGGCGGCGGTGGGGGTGCGCAGCATCGCGGCCTGGGCCTCGGCGAGCCGGTTGTCCCGTACCTCGGGGAATGTGAGATCGAAGAGGTCATCGACGTCGGAGTCGTGGCCGTAGAGCGGCTCGGCGAGGAAGATCACGGCGTTGCGTTGCCCTTGCTCGGCCAGGCCGGACCAGAGGCCGATGCGGGCGTGTACCTGCTGTCTGGTTTCGAACTCCCGGCCGTCCAGATTGGTGGGGATGTGCTCGCTGCTTCGCCGGTAGGTGCTGGGGTTGCGGGGCGTTTGCAGGGTGGGCGGTTCGGCCGCCGGGGACTCGGATTGCTGCTCGGGGGTGGTCTGCTGGGCGTGGGTGAGATGGGCGCTGATGGTGGCGGCGGCGTCCCGGAATCGCGTGCCGCTGCGCAGGTTGTCGAGCACGGCACGCTCGACGCCGCGTTGTTCAAGGAGGTCGTCGAGGACGGTGCGGACGGAGGTGGCGCCGGGGTCGCCAGCGTGTTCGCGGACGGCCGCAAACACCCATTGTTCCTCGATGGCGAGGTCGTCGACGGCAGACCAGTCGTTGGCGCGGGCGGTGGCACCGGGAACCGGTGGCGTGGCGGGGTCGTCGAGGCGCAGGCCGGTGGCCAGCTGGTGGGTGATGCGTTCGCGGTCGCGCAGTTCGCGGTGTTGTTGTTGCGCTGCCGCGGCGTGGAGTTGCTGGGTGTGCTGGGACAGGCTGAGCGCGATGCTCGCAAGCTGGGCCAGGGATTGGGCGACCTCTTTGCTGATTTGATCGAGTTCCACGCTGTGCTCCCGGGTGGCGAGTGGGGTGGGTCAGGTCCAGGTGTCGGACGATGCTGACGTGGGTTCGGGGGCGAACCAGCCCGGCGGCGGGGGTTCACCGGTGAGCAGCAGCTTCGTGGCGCTGTCCTTGTTGTGGCCGGTGCGGCAGTGGTGGAAGGGGCCGTCCGTGTCGGTGATTACGGGCATGTGGTGGTCGGCGACGTCGCGCCACCAGGCGGCCATTCCGGCGGCGTTGTCCAGGCGGGCCAGTTCCCAGGATCGCCACATGCCCTCGAAGCGGGAGATCACCTCGGTGTGTTGCCACCACTGGGGGCACCACACCTGGGATGGGGTCTGCCGGTGTTGCCACACCAGCAGCAGCCAGTCGGTGACCCAGGTCGAGAGGTCGGGGAAGTAGGTCTGGAATGACGTTCCGCTGTCGGCCTCGGTGTCGTGGTCGGTGTCGTGGTCGGTCATGGGTTCTCCGTGGCCGGTGTTGTCACAGGGAGGGCTGGGGGTCCCAGCGGGCGAGCGAGTCGCGGATGTCGTTGGCGTAGGGGCCGGTCATCCAGGGCCGGGTGCGCAGCAGCATCGGGCGGTGCTGGGAGATGAACGCGACGGCCCGTCCTGCGGGGAGACTGGCGAGGTCGGAGACGGGGTAGATGGGGCGGTCGGTGGCGTCGTGGTTAACGTTGGTGCCACCGCGTCCGGTGGAGAGGCTGGTTTTGGGGCGGTCGTAGGTGCCGACCATCTGGGACAGGTCGTGCAGCCAGGCGGGGTCGGCGCCGCCGCCACCGTAGATACGAACGGTGGCCGCGCCCCACAGGGCTTTCATCCCGGCCTCGCCCCAGACTCCGACGCCTTGGGACCACGATTGCAGCACGGTCACCGTCGGCAGCCCCTGGGACCCGAAATGCGAGTACAGCGCGGGCAGTCGCCGCAGGCGCACGACGTTGGCCGCTTCGTCCAGAATCGACAGGCAGGGCGGGTCGAGCCGCCCGCTGGGGGAGCGGGAGGCTCGACGGCGGCCCGCGTTGAACACCGCTGTGGTCAGCGCGGCCACCAAGGGACCGGCGCTGCCTTCGCCTTCCTCGGACAGGCTGTGCAGCGTGTCGGTGGAGGCCACGAAATCCGAGGCGATGAACCGGGGCAGGGTGTGTTTCGGTGGAGTGACCCAGCGCAGGATGTCGGGATTCTCCAGGCAGCTCAGGAATGAGCGTGCGGTGCCGTAGACGCCTTCGCGCTGCTTGTCGGGAAGCTCGGCTTGGGCCTCCAGGGCTTCGGCGGAAAGCAGGTCACCGCTGCGAGTTAGGAGGTCGACGGGGGTGCGGTCGTAGGGGTTTTGCACCCATCGGAAGGTGTCGGACAGGGTGGCTTGGCCGCGGGCGGTGGCCAGCAGCAGCCGGGCCAGCAGTGTCTCGCCTTCTTTGTCGAAATAGGCGTCGGTGCGGGCATCGGCGGCACGGTCACCCATCGCGAAGTGCGAGGCGACTTCGCGAGCGACGTCGATGCTGGTGATTTCCCCGGGCAGGTCGAACCAGAAGTCCTGCCGCAGGCCCAATTTGTCGTTGGGGTCGAACGCCCAGACGTGCCCGGTGCGGGCGCGGACGTCGCGGGTGGCGTCGTGGACGTCGCGTTTGTTCGAGGTGAGCACGACAGGGCCGGGGGCTTCCACAGCCATGGGGATGACCCAGATCGTTGATTTCCCTTTCCGGGGTCCGGCGATGAGCACCATGGTGTCTTCGAAGGAGGCGTGCACGTCCTGCACTGTGCCGACCAGGTCACCGAGGTAGATCCCTGCCTGTCCAGGCCGGTTGTCGATTCCTCCGGGCCGCAGCCGCGCCGCTTTCTTGGCGGTGGCTTTACGGCCGAGGTCGCGGGCGTCGGCGGGGGTGGCCAGGTGGCGGCTCTGCGCATCGATCGTCGTGCCGGACCGACCCCGAACCCGGCGGAACAATCGGGTCGCGAGCACGGCCAGGCCGGTCGCGAGCACGGCGAGTACGGCGGCGCTCACGGTGGCGGCGGTGCCGGGCCACGTGGCCTGCCCGGTGACCAGGCGCAGCAGCCACGCCAGCGGGTTGGTGCCGATGTCGGAGTCGGTTCCGGCGAAGGTGTCGCCGAGTTTCGCGGACAGCCATACCCCGCCGGCCACGGCCACGAGCAGGCCCAGGCCGCCGAACAGGTAACGCAGTTGGGGATCGCGGGGACCGGCGGGTTTCTCGGGCAGGGGGCTCATCGGCGGTCCCGCAGCCAGGCGGTGTCGGTGTTGAACAGGTCGCGTTCGGTGGGGGTGAGGGGCATTTCCACGGGCAGCCCGATCCGCTGCCCGGATTTGATCAGGTAGCGACCCCGGCCGGGGTGCTGGCCTCCGGTGGCCCAGGTTTCCGGTGCCGACCAGCTCGCCACAAGCTGGGCTTCGCGGCTGGAGATGCGCACGATGTCGCCGAGGGCGGTGATGTCGGCCAGGGTGGAGCCGCCGAGGAGCATCACGTTGGCGCGCCCGGCCATGCCGCGGGCTTTCGCGCGGTCTTCTTCGGTGGGCAGGGCGTTGAGGTCGTCCAGGGAGTGGGTGACCTGAATCTGCACGACGCCGCGGTGGCGGTTGAGGCGGGTGAGCTGGTCGGCGTGCTCGACCAGGCCGGGCGCGACGCGCAGGGCCCGCCACAGTTCGTCTTGGATGAGCAACACGTTGCGGGCATGCGCGCTGGCGCGGGCGGCGTCGATCATCGCGGCCGACCAGGACCACGAGCACAGCATCGCCGCGGCGATGACCGCGTCATCCTCATCGGCCAGTTCGGACAGATCCAGTGACAGGGCACTGATGTCGGGGTCGACGGTGACGGTGGAGGGCCGGTCGAACATTCCTTTGATGGCGCCGTCGACGATCAGGTGCAGGCTGTTGATGAGGTCGCGCTGGTCGCGGCCGAACTCGCGGGCATCGGCGCAGTGCGCGGCCTCCAGCAGGTCGGCGGGGGCGTTGCGCAGCACCCGCAGCACATCGGGAATGACCGGCGCGGCGGGCGCGGCGGCGGTGAGGGCGGCGTCGATGGCGCGGCCGAGGACAACCCGTTCGGTGACGGTCATCGGGGTGCGCCGCACGATCACGATCAACGCCTCTAGTAGGGAGATCTGGCGGGCGCGGAGTTTCTCGGCGAGGTCGGTACGAACGTCGGCGGTGGAGGCTTGGGCGAGGGCGCCGCGCAGCGGGCCGCCGTCGAGGGGGTTGATGGCGTGCAACCCGGATCCACGGCCGATGCGGAACACACGGCCGTCTAGCAGTTCCACTAGTGGCGAGTACTCGCCTTTGACATCGCCGGGGATCACCACAGTGTTGCCGAAGGCGGCCATGCCCAGGGCCAGGCGTTTCACGATGGCGCTCTTGCCGATACCCGGCTGTCCTTGGACCCAGACACCACTGTTGGAGATCTGACCGGTGCGCAGCCACTCGCCGATGTCGATGCCGACGGGCTCGGCGGTGAACATGTGCCGCCCGACCGGTACGCCGCGAGGGGCGGAGCCGGACCCGGAGGCGAAGGGAAACAGCCCGCACACCTGGGTGGTGGTGCCCTGGAACAGGGTTCCCGCTTCGACGTTGGCCGAGCGTCCACCGTGGCGGACGGGCCAGCCCCACCAGGCTGGGCGGGGGCGGCGGCGGTAGATCTCCCACGCGGTGGTGGGGTCGACGATGCCCGGCGGCAGCTGTAGAAGCGCGGTGTCGGTTGCGGGATGGTCGGTGTCGTGGGTTTGGGGATCGGTGGAGTTCATCGGCGGGCCTTGCCTGTGGTGGTGGCGGGGTCGATGCCCATGCCCAGGGCGGCCGCGAAGCCTGCGGCGTGGGCGCCGTTGAGGCGCCGCAGCCGCAGTTTCGCTTGCCCTGCTCGTTGTTCGACGTCGGCGATCGCGGCGGGCAGGAAGTCGGCGTGGGGCACGGAGGTGGAGACGTAGAGGGTGAAGGTGCCGACCCCGGCGCCGGCGGATTCCTCACGGGCGGCTTGGCGGGCTTGGGCGTTGTCGTCGATGTCGCGCTGGGTGGTGTCGCGCTGGGTGGTGCGGTTCCACCACTGCCGGATCACCGTGTTGCTGATCTCGGATTCCAGCTTGCGCGCGGCGTCCTCGGCGGGAAACGGGCGGTAGAGGAGTGTGACGCGGCGGGCGTAGGGGCCGGGCGACAGGAGTGGCAGCAACACTTGCGAGATCACCGCTTGCCGGGGTGCTTCGGTGAGTGCCCACGTCACCGAGATCGCGGAGTCGTGGCGCCATAGGTCCCATTCCTCCGTGGCGCGCACGGGGCCGGCCTCTTCCCAGCGGAGAAGTTCGTGCCGGTTGGGAGAGGTCAGCGACCGGGCGGCGTCGGCGCGGGCGGCCGGATCGTAGGCGGTGCGCAGGATCGCGGTGATCTCCTCGGCGGTGAGCCGGTTGTTGTAGGCGATGCCGCAGGGGGCGAGCATCTGCTCGACCCCGGGAAGCCAACGGGTGACCTCGGCAGCGGCGGCAAGCAAGTCGTCCGGTTTGATCGGGGCCACCGCCGGGTCGAACGTGATCGAGATACGGGTGTCGACGTCGGCCACGGCGTCCGGGGTGAGCTCGGCCAGCTCCCGCATCACCGCTTGCGCTGCGGGCGGACTGGTGGGGTCGATACGTTCGGCGATGTAGTCGCGGCTGGAGGAACCCCCGGCGGGCACGGTGTCGGTGGTGATGGCGACATGGTCGATCATCGGCCGGTAGCCCAAATCCGCGAGGAACGCTCCCCAGTTGGCGACCCAGGCGTCGACATCGCTGGAGTCGGCCAGCTCGACACCGAGCGGAGACACGCGCAGTACTGCGGTGATGTGCCCGCTACGGCGATGCCACAGCAAGCCCTGCTTCCCGCCGCGTCCGTCGTCTGTGGACAGTGGCGCGAGCGGGGCCATGACACCGGGAAGGTCGTGGCCGCGGGGATGGTCGGTGAGCATCCCGCCGGACAGATCGGCCCAGCCGCGTTTGCGGGCCATGCTGAACCTGGCCGCGCGCACGATGACTTCGGCGGGGGTGGTGCCGCGTACCCGCACCACCAGCAGCAGCGCCACCACCACAGCCACGCCGATGAGCGGCAGTGTCTCGATCAGGCCCAGCAGTGAGGACGCCAGGGTCGGCACGCCCACGCAGCCCACCAGGACCAGACTTTGGGCCGGGGACAGGTGCCCGATACCCAGTCCCCGGGCCTTGCGCCAGTTTCCGTAGGTGACCGGCTCTGGTGCGGTGGTCATAGGGTCTTTCCTTTGCGAGTGTCGTCATCGCCAGTAGAGGCAGGTGGAGTGGCGCCGCGGGTGACTTCGTTCGCGGCGGCCTGTCCAGCCTGATAGCCCTGCTGGAGCGCTCCCGCCGCTCCGGCAGCCCCTGTGCTGCTGGTTCGGCTGCCGGTCGGGGAGGACGTTCCGCCGGAGGCGGCAGCTCCCGCCGCGCCGGTGGCGCGCGCGCCGGATGGGCTGCTGGTTGGTGCGGTCCCGGCCATCGTGGAACCTGCTGGCCCCGTCGCCGGGGCCGCCCCCGAAGGAGTCGAGGTGGCGGTGTGTGCGTGATCGGCACCCGCACCAGCCGTGGTCGCCGCCCCCGAGGCTGCGCCTACCCCAGAGTCGCCGTTACCGCTGCTGCTGGTGGGCCGGTCGAGGGTGCGGCTGCCGCCGGGCATCCCGAACGTGCCCGAGTTCCCGGCGCCGGTGCCGGGCCCGGTGGAGGTCATGGTTCCGGCCATCGCGGGCGCGGAAGCGCGCCCGCCGCTGCGGGCTGCGGCACCTGCGGCGATCATCGCCGCCCCGGTGGCCAGGCCGCCGCCCCCGCCGGCGCGGGCCCCGATGCTGGTCTCGGCCCAGGAGAAGAACCGCATCAGCGCGGGCAGCGCGAACAGCGACAGGATCAGGATCATCATGCCGACCATGACGGTGCCCAGATCACGGCCTTCCCCGATGAACGTGAACCCGAGCATGTAGATGAAGGCGGCCATGGGTTTGTAGACGACGAGGGCGATCGCGGCGGTGGCCAACCTGGGCCACCAGGGCTTGGTGCCCTCGTTGAGCGAACCGGAGGCCGCCAGGGGGATCATCGCCGCGAGGATCAGGATCCCCGCCTGGCGCAGGAACCCGAGAATCCACTGGAAGAACGCCACCAGCGCCAGCAGCAGGCCGATCATCAGCAACCCGAACGGATTCTGAATGACTTCGCGGGTGAGCATCTCCTGCATGTGGACGCCGAAGTTGCGGGCTGTCTCGCCGATCATCGCTTGGGACAACGCGTCCCCGGCTGTGATGGCCCCGGCCAGCACCGACAGGCCCACGGTCACGATCACGACGTAGCGCACGAGACCGGTAGCGATGTTGACCAGCGGGTCCTTGCGGTTGGACAGGACCAGCCGGATGCACTGCCACAGCAGCGACACCATCAAGATCGTGATCGCGATCGGGATCGTCCAGCTCTGCGCGATGCGCACCGCGTCGGTGTCGGGGTTGACCGTGGGGGTTTGCACCCACCACGTCATCGCCCGCACCAACAAGTCGCCCGCCCACGCCCCGGCGGACTCGGCGACCTTGTCGAAAGCGCTCGTGGCCACGCTCGCGGCGGCGTCGCTGGCCGCGTCTCCCACGACTTCCCCCGCCGCATCACCCACGGCGTCGGCCGCGCAGAACGTGGAGATGATCGGCATCCGGCACACATCAGGCATCGCCGCTCAGCTCCCGTTCCAGGGGACGTAGCCCTCCAGCGAACTCAGTCGCTGCGGCGGTGAGGGGGTGGCGGAGTCCAGGGCGTAGCGCCAATCCCCATCGGCCCAGCGCATCACCTCGGTGGTCGCGATGTAGCCGCCGGGGGAACCGACGACGAGCGTGATCACCGCCGTGGACTCGTCGAAAGACACGACGCGGAACCCGGCCACCGGGGGCGGGGACGGGAGCGCGGAACGGTCGGCGTGGGACATCTGCTCGACGAAGTCCTGCTGCCCCGCGCCGACGATCTGCTGCTCGGCGATCTCGCGCCACTGCTCACCCGGCGCCAAGGTGACGCGGTAGTAGATATTCACCAGGGCCAGCAGCGCACCCTCGGAGGTGTGGGCGAAGCCGGTGGCCACACCGTCCCTGTTCTGGCGGGGACCGTGCACATCGGACAGCGGCAACAGCACGCCCTGATACCGCTGCCAGCGCACCCCTTCTGGCGGCTGAGCAGGCACGGCGGCGTCTGACGAAGCCGGTGCCGAGGTAGCAGGTGGTGGCGGAGTGCTCTCACCGCTGGTGTCACGTCCCAGCAGGAACGCGGCCACCGCCAGGGCGGCCACCACGAGCACACCAACCACGACCAGCGCGATGCGCTTCCCGCGCCGCGCCGAGGGCGGATTGTCCAAACTCACCATGAGGAGATTCCTGCTGTCGAAGGCGGTCAGAGCACGAAAAGGCCGACGATGACGGAGGCGATGCTGCCGATCATCAGTCCGAGCATCGCGGTACCTACGTTGGAGAAGCCTCGCTGGGCCAGGCCGCCGCGGTCAGCGCTGCCGACGGAAATCTTGATGGCACCGAACAAGAAACCGGCCATGCCGGCGACGATAAGGATCGCCTTCATCCCGCCCACGAGCATGTCGCTGTACTGGTTCAACTCTTGGGGCAGGGACGGCTGGGGGTCCGGGACGGGAAACGGTTGCTGCGCCAGCCAGGGCAGGGCCGTGTCGGCGAGCAGGGCAACGATGGTGGACATTTAGTGACCTCCGGCGGGATGAAACGCGAACGGGGTCGCAGACCCCGGCGCGGCAGGTGATGGTTGCGGGGCCCACGACCCAGGGGTGTATAACGCCATATTCGGCGTGGTGTTAGTGACAAGCCGCATCAGCCGCTCGGCGACGTCGACGACCGCGGCGTGGTACTTGATCAGGTGCTTGGGAACAGCGGCGGGGTCGCGGCGGAGAAGCTGCCCGGCTTCGGTGTAGGGGTCGGCGACTTCTCGCCAGCGCGACACCCAGGGCATGCGGACGATGCCGTGCAGGTGTGGTTCCAGCATCGTGAGCTTCGCGCGGGCGTTGCGCGGTATTCCCTCGGCGTCGGTTTGCACGGCGAGGATGACGGGCTGGTGGTTTCCCGAGCGGGTCACGGCGTCCACATGCCACTCGGCCAACGCAAGTGAGTGCACGGTTCCCCGGCACACCAGCACGTCGCAGGGCGTGTAGCGCTCGGCCGGGGGTGCGGTCACACCCAGCGCCAGCGCGAGGGTGCGCGCGCCGACCCCGCCGTCCACTCCGGCCACCACGGGCTGCCTGACGCTCACCTGATCACCTCACGCCTGGTAGAAACAGCCCGCACACCAGCACCAAGGGGGCAGTGATGAACGGGCGGATGCGCGTGCTCGCCGCGACCGGCGCCGCGGTGCTCGTCGCGGGCGGGGTCATCGTGGGCGCCTACTGGCTGGGCGCCGAGCAGAATGAACCGGCCGCGCCCGCGCCGATCGGGCCGAGCGGGTCGGTTCAGACCATCGTGTCGGCCACCGGCGCCGCGACCGAAGCCGATCCTGGTCGGGTCGCGGGTGAGTGGCTCGCGGCGCGTCATTCCTTGCGGGCCACCGATCCGGCCGCTGATGCCTGGCTGCACCGGGTAGCCGAACTGTCGACCTCGCGCCTGCACGCTGAACTGACCGACCAGTTCGGCGGCGGTGGGGGCGGTGTGGCGTGGGCGGATTTCCAGCGGCAGGACTGCACCCGCATCGTCCGGGAGGTGCAGGCACACGTCGCGCAAGCAGCCCCCAGCACTGACACCAGCACCTGGTACCTGGTCAGCGGAACCGCGATCACCTCCTGCGCGCACGACCCGCGGAACCCGCCGTTTCCCGCCGAGCAACCGGTCACCGTCACGCTCAAACTGACCCGCCAGCCCGGCGGGAACTGGTTGGTCGACGACATCACCGACGCCGCCGGATAGTCCATGAATTCGGTTCACAGCACCCTCGTCGCGCGATAGAAGTCGCCGTCCAAGCGCGCCGGGGCGATGCGCACCGTGCTGCCCGACTCCGGTGCCTCGACCATCTGCCCGTCACCCAGATACAGGGCCACGTGGTGGATCGTGGACGGGCCGGTGCCGTAGAACAGCAGATCGCCGGGCAAGAGTTCCTGCCCGGTCAGGTCGGCGCCGGAGGTTGCCGCGTACTGCTCGCGCGAGGTGCGTGGCAGCGTCACCGCACCGCGCGTGCCCTGATGGAAGGCGTAGCGAACCAGCGCGGAGCAGTCGAATCCCACCACGCCGGCGTCGATCTCGATGCCCGGCCCTGGGCCGTCGAGCGTGCCGCCGCCCCAGGCGTAGGGAACCCCGAGTTGATCGGTGGCCGCCGACAACACTGCCGCCGCCGCGTCCGACCCCAACGTTCCGCACTCGATGCCCTGCACCGTGCCCAGTACCTGCTGCGCGGCCACCTCGAACTCGTGATACCGCTCCGGGAACGCCGAGCGCTCCACGGCCTGCGCCGCTTCACCCGGCCGCATGTCCTCCCAGCCCGGCACCTCCAACAGCACATCGAAGAACTTGTTGATCTGGTAGTGCACGTCCTGCAATTGCTCCGGTGTGCCCCAGCCCATCGACGGGCGCATCTGGAAAATGCCCAGCGAATCCCGGTCCCCGTAGTCCAGGTTCCGCAAGCCTGACTCGGCCATCCCGGCCTGCACCGCGATCTGCCATGCCTGTGGCGGCAAACCCCGTGCGGCACCCACGGACACAATGGACTCTGCGATCGCCAACGATTCCTCCCCAAACCCCGCGACCGTGCCATCGGCGGCCATCCCGACCGAGCACGTCCGCCCCGCCGCGGCCACGGCTGGCTGTTCTTCCGTGGACACCACCAGAAACACCACGGCGAGCACCAAGACCACGGGCACGGCGACCACGACACAGCCCCACCGCGCCACCGACCTCATGCCCCAGCGTCCCCTACCTTGTTTACATCAAGAGCGGTAACTGTAAACACGATCACGCTGCGAGCGTCAACAGAGATCGCGGGCCAAGGGGGTGCAACTCCACCTGAATGGCCTAGTCAACGGCGGTTCTGAGTCACGCTCGTGTACCCCGGATAGTCACAACTGCTGCTTACGATCGGTGTCGTTTGTTGTCGACGGTTGTTAACACGTATCGTCAGCGTGCAGCGTTGCCGAAGCCCCTCCCGCCTCGTTTCGGAGTCTGTGATGTCAGGACGACCTAGTTCGTTCGCCGAAAAATTCCAGTACGTCATCGACCGGATGCACCCGCCGGACCGCGCGCCCTACAGCGATCTCGAACTACACAAGGCCCTCGGCGTGAGCAGGCAGTACATCTACTACCTGCGCACCGGAAAACGCGGACAGCCCTCGGGAACGTTTCTCGAACGGCTCACTGACTACTTCGGACTCCCGGCGGAGTTCTTCACCGATGACGAGGTGTACGCCAGAGTCGCGCCACAACTGGAGCAGCTCGTCGAGGAAGCGGAGATCGAGCGCATCGCGCAACGAGTATGGACGCTCTCGCCAAGCGACCGAAAAGCCGTGAGCAACCTGATGGACACGATGCAGGACTATCACCAGCGTCCCCGTGACCAGCGGAAGCGACGTAAACCTCGCTGATCAAAACCGCTGACGGGGTTGTGTCGAAAATGTACGATTCACCGGTCATAAATAGTTTGCCGCGTGCCGGGGCGACCGCCGGGTGCAACCGATCGCGCGTATCGACGGTGATGGAGGCGGGACCGGTGGACCGGGGCGTGCGGCGCATCGTCAAGCGCCGTGTCGAGCAACTGCGCCCCCTGATCCCCGCCCCGTGGGACATGAACGTGTTCCTGGATCAGCTTGAGCAGGCACGGAACCGGCCGATCGACCTGTGCGAACTGCACTGGGCCCCCGGCGACAGCACCGGGGCCTGGCGGGCGATGCCCGATCACGACGTGATCGCCTACCCCACCAACACCAGCCCCTGGCATCAGGATGTGATCATCCTGCACGAGATCGGGCACATGCTGCCCCAGCACGCCGGGCACTGCGTTTTGACCAATCAGCGTGCCCAGCAACTGGCCCCCGATCTGAAGCCCGCCGCGTTCATGCACCTGCTGACCTCGACCACTGGCGCGGCCGAGGAACAGGAAGCCGAAGCTTTCGCGCGGTCAATGATCACCCAGATCGAGCACCACCGGCACCGCCGCACTCCACGCGGCGGGCTCCGCGGCCGCGTCGAGGCCGCGTTCGGATAACCGGAGAAACCCATGTCCGCGAGTGCGATGTCCTATGGCCTGTCGGCGGCCGCGCTGGTGATGGTCGTGCTGCGACTACGCAGATTGCGCACCACCGACAACCCGCCAGCGGTGCGGTTCAGCGTGCTGCTCGTCGGCGCGATGGCCCTCACCTTCGGGGTGTTCGCGCCGACCTCGCAGGCGTGGGTCAACCAATACGTGGGCGACCTGTTCAAGCTGATTGGCAACTCCTCCACGCTCGTTGGCATGTTCGCGGCCAGCGCCCTCGTGAGCTGCATCCTCCACTCCCCGCAGCAGGCACGACGCCGCATTCTCATCCGCGCCGCGCTGCTGGCCACGGCGATCGCCGTGATGGTCACGATGTTCGCCCTGCCGCACCCGGTGCCGCTGACCGGGAGCTTCGACGGGCTGTATGCCATCGACCCGTCCCTGATCGTCTACACGCTGGTCTATGCCACCTTCTTCGGCGCCACCGTCGCCGAGATGGCCTGGCAATTCCAGCGGTTCGCCCGGATCACCGGCGGAACCATGCGGATGGGCCTGCACGTGCTCACTCTCGCCGCGCTCGTGGCCGTCGCCCACAACGTCGCCACCATCATCATCGTGTTCCGCAACGCCGCCACCGGCGCGCGCCAAGGCGCCGGCGGGGAAACCGGCGTGTGCCTCAGCGCGGTCTCCGACCTGTCCTGTTTTATCGCGATCGGCTCCCCCGCCGTGGCGGCGGCCATCGCGATCACCGGCTTCCTGCTCACCTACCTCACCGGCCGCGTCGAGCATCTGCGCCTGCGCGCCCGCCACCGGCGCACCAGTCTCCAGCTCACGCCGCTGTGGGAGCTGCTCACCGAAGCCATCCCCCACACCGCGTGGACCACCGGCACCAGCCTCAGCGACCGGGTGATCGACATCCGCGACGGGCTCCTGCTGCTGGCGCCCTACCGACGCGACGAACCTGCCCAGGCCGCAGCGGCCGCCGCCGAGGCCGCAGGATTGACCGGCAGCCACCGCGCCGCGGTCATCGAAGCCGCCGAGATCGTGGCTGCTCTGCGCGAACAGGGAAACGACGACCAGCCGCCACCGCAACCACCCCCAACCCCCGACCACGCCACCGACGCGCTCGACACCGAAGCCGACTGGCTGGCCCAGGTCGCCGACGCGCTCAGCTCCCCTATCGTCGAGTCGTTCCGCACCACCACACCCGCAGGAGGCACGCGGTGAGCACGCCCACCATCCCCGTCCTGATCGACCAGGACGGGGGCATCGATGACGCGCTCGCGCTCATCCTGCTCGCCCGCGCACCCCAGGTGAACCTCGTCGGTATCGGCGCGGTCCACGGCAACGTCGACACCTACGCCGCCGCACGCAACGGAATCCGCGCCCTCGAACTCGCCGACGACCACACCACCCCGGTCGCCCTTGGCGCGCCCGAACCCCTCGCGCAACCCCTGCACCTATCCCACCCCGAGGACCTGCTCGCCGCCATCGGCGGCACACCCGAACGCAAACCCGCCGACGACAGCGCCGTCGAGCAACTCCTTCGAGCCAGCCACGACCACAACGGCACACTGCATGTCCTCGCGCTGGGCCCCCTCACCAACCTCGCCCTGGCCATCACCGCCGACCCGGCCCTCCCGCACCGCGTCAAGAAACTCGTCATCATGGGCGGCGCCTACCGCGAAAAAGGCAACATCAGCGAACACGCCGAAGCCAACCTCTGGCACGACCCCGAAGCCGCCGACACCGTCCTGTCCGCGCCCTTCGCCGACCGCACCCTCGTCCCGCTGGACGTCACCCGCCACGCCACCGTCACCCGCATGTGGCTGCGCCGCCTCGCCCGCGACACCGACCGGCTCTGGGGCCGCATGGCCGGCTGGGTCCTGGAATCCACCCCCGAGACGACACTTCCAACGTGGCCATTGCACGACCCGCTCGCCGCCGCGATCCTGCTCAACCCCACCATCGCCACCTACGACCACCACCCCGTCGCAGTGACCCTGCTCGACGAGCACCGCGGCCAAATCCGCCCCACCACGGACATCGACCGACCCGCCACCGCCATCGCGGTCACCGCCGACACCAGCACCCTGCTGGATGACCTGCTCCGCGCCCTCACCAGCCGCATCCGACAGCCCTAACCCCGCTACCCGGCACCGGGCCAGGAAGGCACACCGCCACCACGACGATCGAACCTCCGCTTCCGGAGTTCTATCGTGGCCGCATGGCTTCACTGGGTGAGGAGACGACGACTTTGGCGGCTTCGCTGTACCGGCACCTGAAGCCGTTGCGGCTTAGCGGGTTGACCGCAGTGCAGGCAACGAGGCTGGTCACGGATGAAACGGTGCGCTGGGCCAAGAGGCAGGGATGGGAGGTCGCCTACGAGGTACAGGGCCGGATCACCCGCATGACCGAAAACGGCCCGAAGCGCGCTCGGCTGGACCTGGTCTGCACCCGGCCCGCGCAGCAACCGGCGGTGGCGATCGAGATCGACAAGCACGGGAAAGTCTGGTCCCTGCAAAAACTGCTGTCGGAGGTCGACGCCGGCCGGGTGGCGTTGTGGGTGCGCTGGCACGGCCGTACTAAGGTCGAGGTACCAGGCACCGTCGGTTTGGTCGACATTCACGACACCACGGACTATCGGCCGCCTAAGCGAACGCCCGGCCCCCGTTCCAATCCCGGTTCTCCGGTCGTGCAGGGCCACTCGCAAGCGAGGCAAGAGACGCTCCTCAGCACGTCACGACAGGAGCAGTTGCCAGTGTTGCCCTCCCCGGACGACATCGAAGCCGCTCGCACCCCTGCGGGCGGCTTCACCCGCGCACAACTTGCCGCGTGGGGAGTAGCGTGGCCGCCCCCCAAGGGATGGAAGAGACAACTGAACGACCGCTGGCACGCAGCCCAGGCTCGGGACACCTGACCGTTCAGCGGGAGATCCGAGTCCACGCGATCCTGGCGCACGGTGTCGACGAATCGGCCACCGTGCCCTGACACGGTCACCGCAAGCGGGGGCCGTAGCGGCTACGATGACCGACATGACCGCGCACCACGCCCTCCCCGCGGGCCCACCGCCCGCGTCGAGTTTGCGGCCGGGCGCGGACCCAAAGGCGATCAGCGCGGCGCTGCTGCCTGCCGATCAGGAACAATTCAAGCAAGAGTTCGCTCAGACGCTTGAGCGCATGAAGGGCACGTTGGACCTCACCGAGCTGCACGCCCTGCTGGAACAGTGGCGGAGGCTGGCTGTGCTCCAGCGCGAGCCCGATCGGTTCCACCACGTTGTTCGCCGTGCGGCGGAGTTGCGCACCGGGCGACCGGTGCCTGCGGATGAACCGCTGGAGACCACCCGCGCCGACGCAGGCATCTAAATCCGGCGCACAGTTGTACCGCATCCACGTCGACGACACGACGCAAGCCCAACTCGACGCGCTCCCCTGGGAAGCGTTGCACGCCTGGCGCGAACTGGCCGCAGTCCTGGAAATCACCCCCGAAAACGGCACGCCCCTCAACCCGGCCGTCCCGGACGGCGTGCTCACCTGGGTGTTCGGCCCTAACGGGGAAGGGCTGGCCTGCTACCTGATCTCCGACTGGGATGAACGCGTGGACCTGCTCGACATCCAATGGATGGGCTGAGCACGCCACAGGCGTTGGGGTTGGTAGAGAACATCGGCTCAACGATTTTCTTGCGGCGGCATCTGTACGCTGGCTGGTACTCCCTTCGCAGGAGGAGGCCCCCGGCTGATCACCGGGGGCGTGCGAAGGGGGCAACTCTGCGAAGGGATGCCGATGAACGACACCCTCGGCGTGGGTCGCCGTATTCGTGAAGTTCGGTCGTGTCGTGGGCTGTCGCTGCGCGTAACCAGCGATCTGTCCGGGATCTCCTACGGATGGCTGGGCAAGATCGAACGCGGGGAGAAGCCGGTGAACCGGCAGACTCTGGAAGCCCTCGCGAACACTCTCAAGGTCGCGCCCTCGGAGTTCACCGGAGAGCCGGACACTCCGGAGAACGACCTGGCCACCGCGACAGCGGCGGCGACCCTGGCTGACGTGCTCAGCGGCTGGCGTATCGGCGAGGTACCCGATGCGCCAGGGCGGCCGCTTCCCGACATCCTTGCGGATCTCGCCGCGTTCCACGCCGATCGCAACAACCCGACGTCGGATCCTCAAAGCAAGGGGGCGGGCGATTACCCCACCCAGGTGGACCGGCTCGTGCCGCTGATTCGTGATCTGCTGGTTGCCGCCACCGACCCGGTTGTGGGGCGTGAGGCGCTGGCTCCCCTGATCACCGCGTACCACGTGGCAGGCAGTATCTCGTCGCGGCTGCGCCTGGCAGGGATGCCATCGCTGGCCGTCGACCGCATGGACGAGGCCGCGCAGAAACTGGACGATCCCGTGTGGCAGGGCGTGGCCGATTGGGGACGCGCCCACTTCTTGTCCGCGACCAATCGGCCTCGGCAGCAGGAACTCGCCATCAAGGCGGCTGACACCGCACCTCCCGAGCGGATGGAAACGCGCGGGATGGCGCACCTGACGGCAGCCTTGGCCGCCGCGGCGCAGGGAAACCGCGACGATGCGGACTCGCATCTTTCGGAGGCCAGCGACATCGCTGACCATCTCGGCCACGATCTCAGCCCGTGGCCCGCGGGTGTGATGCAGTTCGGCAAAACGAACGTCGCGATTTTCAAGGTCTCCATCGGTACGGAAATGGGCCTGGGCGGCAAAGTCGCCGAATTCGCTTCCCAAGTCCGGCCCGAAACGATCTCGCGGGGCCGTCAGGCCAGTTTCTACGCCGACCTCGGGCGCGGCCTGCTCGCCGAGCGCAAAACCCGCGACCAGGGCATCCGCGCCATCGCGCGCGCACAAGAACTTGCCCCCCAGCAGATCCGCAAAAACGTCTTCGCCCGCGACGCGATCCGTAGCCTGCTCACCACCGCCCGCCGCGATGCCGGAGGACGCGACCTGCGGTACGTCGCGTGGAAAATGGGGATTACCCCAGCCGGGTGAACTGCGGCGTTGTGTCCCTATAGGACACAAACAGCACCAATCCGCGAATAGCGTTTCGCGGCGTGATCCCACGCCATCGTGAACTGTTGGCCCGCGCTAAGCGCGCCAACAACCAGATCAGTTCGGAAGCTGGCAGCGACGTGCGGCAGCCGTGACTCAGGCTACCGGAGGCACGGACTATCGGACTTCGACACTCGGGAACCCCGCCCTCTCCTGGACGCGGTTCCGGACGAGTGCGATACCAGTCTGTTCACCGTGGTGCCCAGCGGCCATCGCGTCGAACTCGGCGAGAGCCAGGAGCAGCAGCACCTCGTTGGCGGGTAGCGACGGCGGCTGGAACACCTCGTCGGGCATGGTCGGAGTGGTCATCGGGTCCTCCTGGTGACGGGGATGATGTTGTCGCCTGCGGTGCCCTCGGCGACGGCGGCGAGCTGATCGAGCCAGTCCATGGCCTGCTCCCAGCCCCCGCGCCGGACACGGTCGCCGAGTTGGGCAAGCGCGGCGGGGGACACGCCACCCCGGTCGAGGCTGAGCAGCGCGCGGGCCCGGCGCTGCACCGCCTCGTCGAGCCGCTCGGGGAAATCGGTCTCGTCGACGGCAGTCTCCCGCAAGAACGAGTTGTGGCCGAGCTCGTCGACGCGGTCGGGATGCTCGGCCAGCCAGGCCACCACGGCGGCGGCTTCGCCTTGGTCGGTGCGTCCCCGGTGGAAGCGCAGGATCGTCGTGTCCACGGCGGGATAGCGCGGAGCCCGCCGGGTGATCTCGGCGCGCATCGTGTCGGTGGTGGGGCCGTCAGGCCAGCTCACGATCCAGCCGCCGTAGCGCCCGCCGTGACTGGGCGGACCGTCGTAGGCGACCTCGACCCGCACCCCGAAATGCTCGCCAAGCACATACGCCAGTTTGGTCGACTGGCGCGACCGGGCCGTCATGCGTGCACCTGCGTTAGTTGCTCGGCGGCCGCGCGGAGCTGGTCGGCCAGCCGCGCCCGCTCACGCGCCCGATCCAAAATTGGTTCCCCATGGGGAATCCGGTCGGCCGCCGCCAGAAAGTCCGGTGCGGTCATGATTCTTCCAGCAGTTGCGGATGCAGCGCCTGCGTGATCACTTCGCTGAGGCTGGTCAGCAGGCTCTGAATTTCGAGGTGCCGCAGACCGTCGATCGGGGCCAGGGGAAGCGGGCTGTCGCTGGCCCACGTCGTCCAGCCCTCCGGCCCGGCGGCGCGAGGACCAGCGGTAGACAGGGTGACCTCGACCTTGGTCATGCCATCGGGCAGCACCAGAGTCACTGTGGCGGTCTCGGGCGGTAGGGCTTCGCCGATCTCGGCGCTGGTGATCGCCGTGTTCTCCGTGAACATCGCGACGTCGGTGTCGGTGGCTTCGGATGCCCACTGCCGGTGCGCTGCCCGGCGCACATGGTTGGCGCAGTCGGCGATCGTGTCCAGCCACACGGCCCGACCTTCGGGCTCGCGTGGTTCGGGCTTGAGGAGCTGGGCGATCGTGTGAAGCGTTTTGTGCGTCATCCACGCCGCGTGTGCCAGCGGGTCGGGGTCACTGGTGAGCATCGCCGGGCCGAGCACGGTGGCCATCCGCTCGGCCAGGTCCGCGACCTGCTGGTAGGTCAGCGGCTGGTACGCGTCAGGCATGGCCGGGGTCATGGGGCCTCATCTCGTCGCTAGTACTGGTAGCGGTGAAGGGGGGCGCCGTTGGATAGCAGCGCGACCCACCGGGTGGTCAGCCGCTGATACGCGGCTTCCTGTGACGCAGTGAACGTGATGTCGGTGCTCTGGTCGGTCACCAATGCGGTGAGGGTGTGCGTGTCGGTGTCGGGTGCGAGGTCAAGCAGGGCCACCACCCGTGCGAGAGCGTCGAGCCCGTGCCGGCCGGTGATCGGCGGCCTGCGCCCGATGTCGTCACCGGGCAGCTCCAGCTGATCGATCACCTCGGCGAGGTCGGCCAGGGCAGGATCGTCCGCGCCCGCGCCGGGGGTCAGTGCCCGGACGCAGGTGTGTACCGCCGCCTCCAATGTGGACAGATCGTCCGGGGCGAGGGGCACCACTCGGATCGGGGCGTGCTGGTACCGCCCGTCCGGGGCGTAGAGCCACGGCCCCGATGGCGAGTCCTGCCACGTCGTTGATCGGTCCCGCACCGCCGAGGCGATCCGGTCCAGCGCCTTCACCGCGCCCCGGTCGGCCAGCGGAACCGGGAACCGCCACGGCTGTGGTTCCGCCTGGGATTCCTCCAGGTTGACCGCCACGGCCTCCAACAAGTCGGCGGCGCGGTTCAGCAGTCCAGCCAGTTCCTCGTCGTCGGGGACCAGGACGCTCGTGGTCCGCGCGCCCGGATTCTCGGAATCTGTTGCGGCTGCACAGATTTCGGTGGCGCGGGCGCGGCACTGGTCGGCGATCTCGTCGTAGCCGTCGTGGCCGGCGGCCGCCATGGCGTCGGCGAGCACGGCCTCGCGCTCGTAGATCAGGGCGAGGGGGTGCGGCAGGGGCGCGAGCTGCTCTGCGCGGAGCCGGTCGCGCTGAGCCGAGCACAGCCCGAGCTCGGCGAACGCATCCATCGCCACCAGCCGATCGGCCACCTGACCGGTCCGTACGGTGCGCGGATCGCGGCGCACGGCGAGCCAGGCAAGCCAGGTATCGACACGATCGGCGCAGCCCCGTGGGTCACCCAGTTCGTCGGGGAGCCCCGCCTCGCTGCCCCTGCCAGGAATCGTGGCGCGCACCCGCAACTCGTCCCACTCGCGCCAGCGCTGCTCGGCGCGATCGAGATCGATGGTTTCGCCGTAGTCGGCGGCTGTCTCGATCAGCGTGTCCCGGTCGGTGTTGTGGGCGAGTTCGAGCTGGATGGCCGCGTCGACGACACCACGGGCCTCGACCAGGAACCGCAGCGCGTCATCGAGGTACATGCCCTCCGGTCGTAGTCCTCGGGGAGGCTGCCCGATCGGCACCAGGGCCTCTGCGCTCTCGGCCGCCTCGGCGGCCAGGCGCGCCAGCCGCACCGTAGCCAGGGAGCGGTCGGTGAACGGCGCGCCCTCGACGGGGCCGGGCCAGGGGTTGGTCATGAGTCACCGCCCGGCTGCGCCGTGTACAGCGCGGTCTTGGCCTGGTCGATGAGCATCTTCGCCTCAGCGATCCGGTCACGTGCGGCGACGCGGGCCTCAGCCTCCAGGTCGGACAGCGCCGAACCCGCAGGCCGCCAGTCGGAGGCGAGGTGGTCGCGAGCATCCCCGAGCGCTTCCCGCGCGGCGAGGTCGAGCCAGCGCCACCCCGGGGTGCCTCGGCCGCACTGCGCGCGGGCGCCGTAGTAGACGTTAAACGCATCCACGTAGACACCCACCCGCATCGGCTTCACGTCGTTCTCCACCACCGTGGCACCGTAGCGATCACAACCTCATGCGCCCTCGTCCGGGCGGCACCGGACCTCGACCAAATCCTTGTCGTCGTCATCGACGATGAACCGCCGGGCGGACTCGCCGACGTCGATACAGCACGGGCGTCGGTGTCGGTGTATCGCGGCTCCTCCTGCGTTCCCACCCAGGCGAACATACGCAGGACTATGCCGACCGATCATTCCCTGCACACCCACCGCTACGCCGCGGCGGGGAGGCGTGCCAGGTCGAGGGTGGTGACGACCGGCAGGTGATCCGACACCTTTCTGGCCGCGTCGGTGTCGATGACCTCCCAGCCGATCACCGCGGGCGCGAGGGCCGGGGAGACCCGGTGAGTGTCGATCGTGCGGAACGGCGCGTCGTCGGCGGGGTGGTGTCCGGTGGTGGGTGTCCAGGCCGCGCCCGCCAGCGCGGCGGCGTCCCGGCACCCCGCGTCGAGCAGAACCTGGCCGGGGCGGCGGTCAGCATGCCACCGAGTCGGCCGTCCCTGTTCGTCGCGTTCGGTGACGATGCACTGGTAGTTGTATATGTCCCGCCAGGTGTTCTGGCCGTTTTCGTTCCAGTACGGGTCGGGATGCCAATACGTCCAGGTCCCATCGGGGTTCTGGATGCGGTCGGCCGAGATCGAGTTCCAGTCCGCGCCCACGATCGCGAGCCGATGGTCGGGGTCGGGTCGGGTCATGGCCGACACGACCCGCCGGGCTTCGTCCGGACGGGCGTCCTGCGCGAACGGCGCCCCGTGATACGAACCCACGACGAGCGGCCGGTCCAGGCCCTCGATCTCGAATTTTTGGAGCGCAAGGCCGTGCCAGAACTCCCCGCCACCGGGGTAGCCGCGGAATCCGTCCCGATGAGCCCGAACCTTCGCTGCCTTGCGTGTCCACAGCAGACCCACGTGGAAATCGGATTCCCGCGACCCGGTGTCGGTGATCGCGACCCGGCGCTCGTACGTCACGAACGGCGGGTCATACCAGCAGTCCAGGCCCGCCGAGACGGCGAGCTCTTCCAGCGCGCGTGATCCGCGACCGCAGACCTCTTCCGCCGCAGCGATATCGACGTCCAGCTCAGCCAGGACACTGCTGATTCGGCGGTAGCGGGTGGCGGCGTCCTTATCCCCCCGGTGCCGATCGAACTCGAACAGATTCCAAGTGGCGACGCGGATGACGGTCACGCAGCAAACTCCCCAGTCCCCCGGTGCGGGGTCAGTTGGTGTCGTCGTTCTGGTCGTCGCGCTGGAGCAGCGTGGTCAGCATGGCTGCGATCTGCGCCTGCCCCGCTGCGGCGGCGTCGAGCTTGCCGCGCATCTCCACGAACCCGTTGGTCGTTGCTTCCCGCAGGTTTTTCAGGTCCTGCCGAGTTTCCCGCAGATCCTCGCGAACATCGCGCAGGTCTTCGCGGGTCGTGTTGTGCAGGGTGGTGTTGTGCGTGCGGAACTCGCCGATTTCGCGGGTGAGGTCGGCGACGTCGCGGTCCGCGCCCCGCGCGAGGACCTGCGCGGCGGCGGCATCCTGCGCCACCCGGGACAGACGTGCCTTCATCTCGGCCATTTCGGTTTCGAGCGCGGCCCCCTTGTCGGCGAGGGAGTCATCCGGGTGCGACATGTCCGGCAGCCTACCGACCCTGCCCACTCCGGCGCTGCTGGTGTGGGGTGGGGATATGCTCGATGACTAGGTCAGTCGGGAGGGACTGAGGTGGTCGAGATGCCGCGACCCGAACCACACCATCCTGCTGTGATCGGGCAGCGAGTGCGCACGATCCGCCGTCGCCGTGGCCTCAGCCAAGCGGTGATCGCCGGACACGCTCAAATCACCAAGCAATACCTGTCGCTACTGGAAAAGGGCGAACGCCGATTCGAGCGCCGCGGACTGCTGGAAGACCTCGCCGACGCGCTGGGGTGTTCGGTGGCGGACCTGACCGGGCAGCCCTATCTGCCCCACGACCGCGCCAGCGCCGAGGCCCTGGCCACGCTGCCGCCGATCTCGGTGGCGCTGGCCGAATGCACCCTCGACGACGCACCCGACCTCCCGGCCCGCCCGCTGCACGTGCTGGAACACCTCACCCGCACCGCCAACATCCACTCGGCCGATTCCCGCTACACCATCGCCGGGCACGCGCTGGGGGACCTGCTCACCGAACTCCACATCCACGCCGCCACCACACGCGGAGACGCCCGGCGGCGGGCATTGGCCGCGCTGACCGAAGCCTGCATCGTCGCCTGCGGCAGCGCCCGCTCGCTGGGCAACATCGACCTCGCGATCGCCTCCGCGCGGCGGGGCCAGGACGCCGCCGCCCTGCTCAACTCCCCCGCACTGGCCGGGTTCGCCGGCATGTCCGCCGCCGGAGCACTGAGCAGGCTCGGCGCACGCAGGCGCGCCCAATGGGTCAGCGACACCGCACTGGCCGACGTCGCCGAAGCCGACCCCAGCGCCGATGACACCACCGCCGCCGAAGCCGCCGGGATGCTGCACCTCTCAGCGGCCATGACCGCCGCCAAAAACCACCAGGCTGGTGAAGCGATCGCCCGGTTGCAGGTCGCCGAGGAGCTAGCCGCCGTCACCGGCGAGAAGAACACGCTGTGTTATTCGTTCGGTCCGGCCAATGCGATGGCATGGTCGCTGTCCATCGCGGTCGAACTCGGCTCGGGACCGGAGAGGGCCGAGGTCATCACCCGCCAACCCGGCTACGACAGCCGCCTGACCACCGCCGACCGGCGCGCCGCACTGCATTTCGACCTCGCCCGCGGCTACGCCCAAGCCGAAGGAGCCCGCGACCGGCAAGCCGTGGTGCACCTCGATACCGCCGACCGGATCGCACCCCAGCGCATCCGCCACGACCCCGTCGCGCGCGAGCTGGTCACCCAGCTCGACACCCGCGCGACCCGCCCCTCCTGGGAGCTGACCAGCCTGCGCCACCGCCTCGGCGCCACAGCCCCGGGATAGATCAACAGCGGGTCAACAGATTGTTGACTCGCTGTTCCTGATCGTTCGTAACGTCAGCGCCGCACCACCGGAAACCACGGAACGGAAGGCGGCAGGGTGGCGGTACGACTGCGATGGCAACAGGCCGAAAACCAGCGTCACGCCTACGACACCGCGACCCTGTCCAAGAGCGGCCTGCGGCCGGGGATGCCGTTCCAGACCCTGTGCGAGCGCACCGTCACCCCCACCCAGGATGACTTCACCGAGCTGGGTGGCCTGTGGCTGGCCGAAACCTGCCCCTACTGCGACCGAGCCTGGCGACTCCACGCAGGATTCCCCGCCGACGAAATCCCACCCCTACCCCAGAAAGGACCCCCAATGGGCGTTTCCCGCGGCACTGACAACGGCCAAGTCGTCGTCACCGACGACACCAATGCCGACCCCAGCGACGACGACTAACCCCACCACGACGATCCCCACCCGGGCGGCGCATCTCTCCTATTTCCCGCGCGCCGCCCGGCCCGACCGGCTCCCCCGACGGTCGGGCCACCCACGGAGGCCCACGTGCGGCACACACCCTCCCCGCCAGGACGGTGGCACGTCACGGCCCGCCAGGCCGCGCCCGGCACCACGCACCGGGCGCGGCCCCCTTTCTTTCTTCGCGCACCTACGGCCACGAGCGCTCCTCAGTGGCCTGGACCCTGGAGGGAAGACAACGACTTGTCGATGGGCACGCCTTCCCTGATCTGCGCGGTTTCGCCTCTACAGCGGCATGATCTATTGGCAGGTCCTCGGCACGCTGGCGACCGATCGAGTACGCCTGGCGCGACGCCGATGCCGAAGCGGGCTTGATCGAGACCCTGACCCACACCGTGAAGGGAGACGACGTCGATGACCAGCACGTCGCATGACCTGGCGACCGTCGACCTCGGTGGCACCGTACTCGGGGAGGTGCTGCGTGCCAGCGACAAGTCCGTGCTCGCGCGTGGCCACCGCGACGGCCACCCGGTCGTGATCAAGGCGCTGTGTACCGACGAAGAGTTCTGGCAAGCCAAGTTCGCCCACGAAATCCAGCTCTACCGCGCGTTCACTGAGAATCCACCGCCAGTGCGGGTACCCAGGCTGGTGCACACCGACGGACGCGCGGTGCTGGTCATCGAGCACATCCCCGGCCACGTCATCGACACCGAGCGCTACCCCGACCAGCCGCTGCCCGCGGCCTCGCTGGACGCGGTGCTGCACACCACCACCGCCTTCGCCCAGTGGAACGCGCCGCAAGGCGTGCTGGCCCCGGTGTTCGACTACCCCGATCGGGTCGAGCGCTACCACCGCGCGGGGTTCTTCGACGCCGGCGACCGCGCCGTCCTGCTCGCCCTGCTCAACGAGGTTGCGCCGCCAGCCTCGCCAGCGCACGGCGATCCGTTGCCCGCCAACCTGTTGCTCACCGAGCACGACGAGTGTGTCCTGCTGGACTTCGAGTTCACCGGCCAGTTCATGCCCGGCTTCGACCTGGCCATGCTGCACACCCTGCTCGCCGCCACCCCCGGCGCCCACGACCGAATCGAAGCGCTGGTGGACGAGGCCGGGATTGGCGTGCCGTTCCTGATCAACCAGGCGATGGTGCTCTCCCGAGAGCTGCGCCTGCACACTGAACTACCCGACGGCGAGTTCCGGGAAAAGCGGCTGGCGCTGCTGCGCCCGCAGTGGGACGCGTTCCGGGCACGTCTACACACCCGGCGGTGACCCACTCGTGCACCTCGCGCTAGTACACCGGGACCTGCACGCGGTCACCCGCGGCGGGATCGGCACCCTCTATCGGGCGCTGGCCCCGCGGCTGCGCGACGCCGGTTATGACGTCGCCCTGATCACCCAGCACAGCCCGCACCCTCTGGCGCTGGAGGGGATCCGGGTGTTCACGCTGCCCCGCACCGACGATCTGGACCGCCACCGGCAGACCGTGGCGGCGACCCTGACCGCCCTGGACCCCGACATCGTGGAGTCCTCCTCCTGGGAGGCCGAAACTCTGCATTACGCCCGCCTGCCCCGCCAACCCCTGACCGGCACCAGTGCTCCGCTGCCGCCGCCGTGGGGTGATCCGATGTCCAGCCGATTAGCGCAGCCATCGCGGGTTCACGCGTGAGGAAATGTCGGGCACGCTCGTGAGCGTGACGCATGTGAGAAATGCTGGTCAGGAAACGAACGCCGCCCCACCGTATCGGGCAGGAGCACAATGGTCGCCCGAGGACACCGCGACTCTGCTCGACGGACTCCGCAATGGAGTAACGCTTGAGGACCTGGCTGCGACATTGCAGCGTCGCGTCACCGCAGTACAGGCCCGCTGTAAGAACATGCTCCCGCCCACAATGAAAATGGTGCCGCGGGCAGAGGCGGATCTTGTGCTGCGCGAACAACTCGCGACCGACCCGGATTACGACGTCGAAGCCAATCTGGACACCAACACCCGGCGGAAATGGAACGCCGAGCGCGACGAGACCCTGATTCAGGGCTGGGACGAACGCCGTCCGCTGGCCGAACTGGTCACCGAACTGTTTGCCTCCGAGATCGATATCGCGGGTCGCTGCATCCGGCTCGGGCTGGCCGAGGACAGTCTGGCCGTGGTGGAGCGCCTGGGCTGCGCGTCGGGGGGCGCGCTGGATTTGCGCTGCCGCATGATGCGCGACCGCGCCGCCGCCAGTGTCTGGGTTCTTGTGGTCGACGGCCTACCCGAAGGGCGCCACGTGTCCCTGCACACCACTCGTAACGACGCGCGCGCCCACCTCACCACACTCACCTCAGCCGAGACACCCGCGGGCACGATCACCGCGACCGTGGCCCAGCGAGCGATCGGCTCACCACACGGCCCCGTCGACACCGTCGACCCAGAAACCCAGCCCCAGCACCAGCCCCGCTCTACGTGACGATCCGGACTCCATAACCGCGCCCGTCGAACTGATCAACGGCCGCCGGTAGCGCATTGCCGATACTGGCGGGCAGCAGCTGAAACGCAAGCTCGATCAGCTCGGCGAGCCCAGGTGCGGGTGGTCCTGCCAGAACATGGACGCCGCGTTCTCCATCTCGCCCCGGCAACCATCGCACAAGACACCACCCGGCCCCGCGGGCTTCGTGCCGCATTTCGAGCACAGTGTCAGGTCGGTGTCGGTCGGGTCGGTGTTCACGGCGCGAGCGTAGACGCCACCTCCGACAGCCTTCGGCTGCGCCGGGCGTGGTGTTGGTCGCTCAAGCGGGTGCACCGAACAGCAGCCCGAGCCGGTCGCGCAGATGCTGAGGAAATGCCGCCGCTCGCTCCGCCGCCGTGGCCGCTGGCCACAGCCACCCGGACACCTCGGCTCCCGCACGGCCCGGGTGGTTGGTCGTTCGAGCCGAAACTTGATGGTTGGCGCGCGGCCGCGCACGTCGAGGCAGGGGTGTTGCATTCGCGAACAGGCACCCGCCTCGACGCCCGGTTCCCTGAGATCCTGGACGCGGTGCGCGCGCTGGGGCCGGTGGTGCTGGACGGAGAGTTGGTCGCCTATCGCGAGGGCGAGCTGGACCGCGCGGCGCTCGCGGCCTCGGCCGGCCACCGACGTGCGCGCGGGGTTGGCGTGTATTACCTGGTGTTCGACCTACTCGCCGACCGGACCGACGACCTGCGGGCACGCTCGTATACCGAACGCAGAAACCGGCTGGTCGCCCTGCTGGGTGATGGGATTGGTGTGGTGCAGATCGTGCCCGCCACCAGCGACCGGGACGCCGCGGCCGGATGGATCAGCACCGACCTGCTCCAGGTGGGCATCGAGGGTGTGGTGGCCAAGCCGCTGACCAGCCGCTACCCGATCCACATCCCGTCACGATCCGGCTGGCTCAAGATCAAACAGACTCGATGAACCCGGCTCATGAGTGTCGGCAGGGCTGTCGCTCATCGCGTTGCGACGCCCCCGAGCAGGCAGCAGCTTGCCCCAGGGATCGATGGTTTCTTGCTGCTCCGGATCGGCCCAGCCGTGCTGCTCGCGTCGCGGCTTGCACCAAGTGGGCATTGTTGGTCGCGCTGCCGAGCGAGTCAGCTGGCGGTGAGGTCGTTGGGGTTGACGCCGTTGGCGGCGAAGAACTCGTCGCAGGCTTGTTTCAACGCCTCGTATTCGCCGTCTCTGCGGCTGACGAGGTTCATGAGCTCTTGCGCTGTCGGTACGGACAGTCGGCGGTCCTCGGCCTTGTCCCACGTGTCATTGACCGCGCGGCGAACACTCTTGGTGTACTTGTCGTAAGCGTCAATCGCGGCCGTGACGTCGGACGCCGGTTTGTTCAAGCGAATCTCGTTCACTGCAGTGTCCCACCTCGACCCAGCGTGGTCGAACATCAGCAGCGGCGGGCTGAACCCGTACGGGTGCTCCGCGCGTTCCTGGTGCTCGATGACGGCCGTCGCGTTGGTGAAGAACTCGTCTCGCATCGCATCGGCCGCGAGCAGAACCTCGTGCACCGTTGCGACGTGCCGGGCGGCCTGCTCCCGCTGCTCGCGCTGGTGGTTGGCGTCGCGCTCTTCCAGGGCCAGGTGAAGTTGTCGCTCGGTGATCTCGTTCTGGCGACGAGCTTCGGCGACCTGCTGTTCAGCGGCGGTCGCGGCCTGCTCGGCCACTTTGGTCTGCTTCCGGCTTTCGGCGAGATTGCCCTCGGCGAGGTCGGCGCTACGCTTCGCCGACCTCGCTTGCCCAAATGCGATACACGCCGCGACGAACGCGACGAACGCCGCAGCCCATGCAGCCCAGTCCCCAGCGTCCAACGTCCGCGCCCTTCTCCTATTCCGGCTGGCAGTTACCGGGCAACCTTCCCGATTTCCCCAGTCGCCACCACGCCACCATCGGCAACCAGCGTCACCCCGGGCAATCGAAGCCGTCGCTCCCGCGCCGGTCTGCCATCTGCGCACAAGCTGCCAGAGCGTCGGGATAGCACAGAACAGGAATCGTCGGTGCGACCCTCTATGTTGCTCCACTGCGAGCGGTCGTGGGCGGGTGTGCTGACCGGTGTGCAGGTCAGCCAGAGGGCGCGGTGAGTGTGACGATCGGCGTGGCCGTCCCCGCAGTTTGTCGGCTCGCCAGTGCTTCCCCAGGTGTTTCAGCAGTGTGTCGGGGTCGTCGGCGAGTGCTGCCAGGCATGCCACCACGAACCCGCCATCTCCAGGTCGCGCGCGCCTTCAGGACCGCTTCAGCGCGGTCCTTCACCTCGGGACAGAACCGGATAAGGCCAGGGGTCGGCGGGTGGATCAGCACCGACCTACTTCCGGTCGGCATCGAAGGCGTCGTAGCTAAACCGCTCGGCAACCGCTACCCGATCCATTTCCCGTCACGGTCGGGGTGACCGAAGATCCAACAACGCCGGTGAGCAGGCTGACCAGCGACTCACCACGTAACAAGAATGCGGATGAGACGACTAGTTGGTCATGACCTTCGAGGACGCCGATGCTCGGATGCGCGGGCTGTTGGATGCGTGGCGCTGCGACGTGGACAGTGAGCCGCTCGCAGCCGCCCTTGAGGTGTCGGTGTTGCGCCGGAGGTGGCTGACAGGTCAGCGCGGAGCGTCGCCAAAGAGGAAATTGGCAGGATGGCTGCCGCGTTTCCCTTGCAGCACATGGGAAACGCGGCACACAACCTCCCCATAAGGCAGGCGCACTGTCGGAGGCGACACGCGCGGCGCCCGGTTTCTTGGGGCACGCCGGGCACAGTTGGCGACCGACCGGATCCGCAACTAAAGGGAGGTAGATGCCCAAGGCATGCAGCACCGCAACCCTGCACGATTTCGGTTATGCGGTGAGCCGGACGCTGTAACCGTGGTCTTCGAGGTGAGCGGCGGCCACCGACAGGGCGTCGTCGAGGACGGTGGGGAGCGGCTGGAACGCCAGCTCGATCAACTCGGCGATCGGGGGCTCGATCCCGGTGATCGGTTGCGCCTGGCCTGACGAGGTCCATTGTGGCTCGATGGACCACAACCCGTTATCCGCGCGACCCACCTTGCGCTCCTGATAGGTGTAGCAGTGCACAAGCTGCGTGGTCGCGCTGGCATAGAGGATGTTGAGTCCGGGCCCTTCGTGGCGGGCAGGGATCTCACAGGCAAGCGCGATGTCCTGTGTTTCCCAGACCGCGATGATCTCGTCGGCACTCGCGGCCGCAGCGAGGTCCGACATCTGCACGATCCCGTTCTGCGCATCCTCGCCCCGGTACACGGGACGCAAATGCACATAGCCGACCAAGCTGCCGCCGGTGAAGACGAACAGCGTCGGCCGCATCACGACACCTTCATACCGCATGGCCGCCTGGTGGCCGTGCAGGATCGAGTTGACAACCCCGCGCCACACCTGCTCATCCACGACGCCACCGCCCCCTAAGTCGCGCGGCGTGCGCGGTAGGCAGTGATGACGTCGGCGGGCAGACGGCCGCGGTCGGCAACCTCGAAGCCCGCGGTGCGCGCCCACTCCCGGATCGCGGTGGTCTCCTCGCGCTGGGGCGGGGCCGACGATGCGCCCACGGATCCGTTGCTGGACGCACCGCGCCGGCGGGCGGTCGTACGGCGCCTGCCGCCCGTGCGGCGGGCGTGCTCGATGTAGCGGGCCAGCGCGTCACGAAGCTCGTCAGCGTTGTCCTCGCAGAGATCGATCTCGTAGTGCACCCCGTCGAGTCCGAACGTGACGGTCTCCTCGGCCTCGCTGCCATCCAGATCGTCCACCAACTCGATGAACACCTGCTGCGCCATCGCCGCGTCCCTTCCCCAACCCTGTCCGTGGTGTGCCGGACCGTAGCAGGACACGATGACGCGGGAACCGCAGGCGTCGCCGGTTCGTTAGCCACCGCTGGAAGCGTCGTGTGGCGTTCCCGTGATCGTCGTGATCAACAGGAAAGGTATTGCGTGCAGGACAAGGACTTCAACGAGCCCAGGCCGAATGTCACCGAGGACGCGCTGCACCTCGATGACCTGTTCATGCTGCTGGACTACTACACCCTGCCCGGCGACGATAATTGGCCCGACAGGTTTCCCGCGTTCCCTGAATACGTGATCGACTGCTACAGGAGATTCGCGAGCTTCCCGTTCCGCACCAGCGACGACCACTCGTCACTGCCCGATGAAGCGGCAACCCTGGCCAGCGTCTGCCTGATGTTGCTCAACCCGGAAAGCGAAAAACTGCACGACGAAATCGGGAACCTGCTGTACCCAGCGCTGGCGCAGGTAGCAAACAGGGGCGCGTTCGGCCGCCGCTGGCTGGACGACGTACTAGCCACCTCCTGGCGAATCTGGGTACGCACCCAGGGCCACAACGCCCGCTACCCGTACTTCCACCACGACGACACACCCCCACTCCACCGCCGCCACACACCCACCACCGACGCGACACTGGTCGCCAAACACCACCGCCAAGACCAACAACAAGCACAGCAGTAACACCCGGCACGAGGAAGCTCACGGGCCGACGTCCCTAGGAGGGATATGTCGGCCCGTGACCTCCGTCCGCGTGGGATGTCGATACTCAGCTTGTCGGTGTCGGTGTCACCGGCTCCTATCTTGCGATTCCAGCTTCATCACGTAGACGCGGTGGGCTTGGAGGAGCAGTTCTCGGATCTCGCCTACCGCGAGACTGTGTTCATCGTCGGTGGGTTCGTCGGTTGTCACGACCCGACTCCACCTCATGGCCTCACGCAGGTGAATGCCGAGGTGCTCACGTTTTTCGGGAAAAGTCGGTTGCGGGTAGGACATGAGCACGTCATGGCACACGCCGCAGCGTCCGTGAGCCAGCACCGGGTTGCCACCACGATGGAGATAGCTCTCAGCGCCGTCGCGGCGATCGCCGCAGGTCCAGCACCATGAGTGCCCTGTACTGTGATCAGAACTCATCAAAGAGCTCCTCGGTAAAAAGCTTGCGGAGCAAAGCTCGGAGTCAGACCGACGTGCACCGAAGTGCGACGACACAGCCAGTATGACAACCACCACCGACACAACGACGCTCACCACTTAGTAGCACCCCCTGACGGTCTTCGATGTCCTGCTCACGGTGATCGGGGCGTCGCGATCGGGATAAGGTCAGCCAGAGAAGTGGGATCGAGTGAATGACGCATTCGCTCGCGTCACGACTCGCCGACGAGGCCAGTGGTTTCCGCGCTCGCGGGACAGAGACTCCCCGGCCGGGCAGCGCGGCGTGCCCACGCCTGTGTCTTCACCCGCATTGGAGCCTTCTGGGACATGACGACTTTCAGCGATCGTGACTTGCTGCTGACCGGGTGGATCGGTGAGCGTCCTGACACCGGCCGCGACCTCGCCCATCTGCTGCTGACACCCCGCACCAGCAGCGTCGACCCTGCCGACATGGCACGCCTGGCCGCGCAACTGGGCCTGTCCCCGGCGACGGCCGGGCCGCCGGTCGAGGTCGAGGACGAACTGAGCTACGTACTCATCGACCGGCCCCTGATCTATCTCGTGCTCTACGACGTGGACGACCGCATCAGCAGGCCCGTAGACGATGAGTGGATTCGCGCCGCAAAGAGCGGCACCGTCATGCTGACCTGCGGCCTACAGCCCTGGACTGGCACCACCATCGCCGAACTCGACGCCTATCTTCCCCGGGCCACCCTCTACATGGGACTGCTCAGCGCGCGGGAAGACCCGACCACCAGTCTCGGCAGCCGCCGACCATAACCCCAAGAACCCGCGCCACCGAGTACCAGGTTTCGAGACGAAGTCTCGACGTTAGATCTTGAGACGACCTCACCTGGGGGTGATGGTGATGTCCGGAGTCGCTTGTACAGCGTCTCGTTACCTTGGTTTCGAGACGGGCGAATCTCGTGGCGACACGCAAGGTCCGGGCCGCTCACCCGATCTCTATCGGTGACGGGACTTCATCTCACCGAGGATCGGAGAGCGAGATGGCCACGAGCAGGTTCGTGTGCGCACGGTGCGGGTTGGCGGTCTACCGGTGCGGCTCGGTCCGCGGGCGGTTGTTCTGGAAGCACGCGGCCGGTGGGCGCTCCGCGGTGTCCTGTCGGCAGACGCCCGATCCGATGCCGAGGGCCGAGTTTGACCGGCAGGCCCGGCTTCTGGCCCAGGTCGTCGACGCCATGCGCTGAGCGCAGTCAGCCGATGGGAGTTACGGAACAGCAGGAGATGCGCGGGGTTGGTCTAGTCTTTCGCCATGCGGTAGCTCCAGCATCCTGGGCACCAGATCCCCTCCGGATCCAGGATGGTGCGCCCACAATCACCACAGCTTCCAAGTTCGCCGTCAGCGACGAAGCCACACTGGAAACACGCCGATGTGAGGAAGCTGTTCGGATCCCGCCGAGTCGCGACATCGACGAAGGCTTCCTCATCGCACTTCGGGCACATGCTGATTGACCAACCACTTTTTCCTTGCGCAGCTTCGTGGCGTGATTCACCAAGGATGTTCTCGGCGTACAGAGGGGCGATCTCCCAGCCATACTCCTGCCCCCAGCCACGACCGCAGAACAAGCAGGAGGTCTCGTCGTTGGGATCGAAGGTCCACGCCAACTGGGTGCACCCGGGGCAGTGAATGACAATCCCCGGCCAAGCGTCCAGCTCAGGAGCCAGCCGCGTTAGCCGAGCCTCGGTGACGATCACGATCTCGGCCAGCGCATGGCGAATGAGATGCTGCGCTTCTTCAAGAGCCTCGGTCTCGTCAGGCGGTGCACCAGGCACCATGTGATCGACGATGAACGCTGACAAGGCGTCCAGCGCTCGCCCTGCAAAGGTCTTGACGACCTCGTGGTCGCTTGTCGATCCGAAGTGCAACAGTTTGTTCCGCTCAGAGGCCAAGCACGTCAGGGCCGCTTTCGTACTGGTCAGTTTGATCTCTGTCAGCTCTTCCAGCCGTGTGAACGCGTCGCGGAGGGAGACGCTGTGGAAATCACCGCGCTCGAAATCGTGCAGCTTCGCGAGGCCGGGTTTGCTGAATACCTGCTCCCAGCCTTCGCGCTGCAGCCGGACCTTCACCAGGACCTCGATGGCGGCCTGAAGGTGCAGGACCCCGTACTTCAGGCTCCGTGCATCGTGGGAGGTCAGCAGATGGTCGACCGCGCTTTTGAGAAAGTCGACCCCGTTGGAGACAGGCGCGAAGCCCAGATCCGCAGCCGGGGCCTCGTCCGCTGGCTGCGAATCCGACAGCTCCTTGGTTGGGGACCTGTCGCTGCTGGGAGAATTCACCCAATCACTGTAGGCCCCGGAGTCCGGCGCGCTCCCCCTCCGGACTTGCTACTCCCGTGGTCTGGTCGTTATTGGACGACGGTGAGTTTCGGGCGAGTGGTGTAGGTGGTGCTCCACAGCCGGGTGGCCGGGGCTGGTCGCCACCCTTGAGGACGGCGCTGCGCGCGGCGGGGCCGGTCGCCGGGAGCGGTGGGGTCGATGTGTTCGACGGCGGGGTCGATGAGCGACAGCACCAGGGGCAGCACCTGCCAGGCGGCCAGACTCGGAAACGCGGCCACACTCGACGGCCCGGTCAAGGAGTGCGCGTTCGCGCCCCGCGCTCCGCGTGCTGATGCTCGGGTGTTGGCCTCGACGTCGGCCACGGCCGAACCCATCGTGGGGCGGTCCAGATAGATCGGAATCGGGGTGAGGTTGTCCCAGGTTCCATCGGTGTCGATCACCAGCCGCAACTCCGGCCGCGCGGTGTTCATGTCGTATTCCAGGTGCACGAACACCCCACGCGGGTGGAACTCCCCGACGATAGTGTCGGGCAGGCGCGCAGCGTCCGGCCACCGGACATAGCAGCACCACTCCGGTAGACGGGACCAGGCATCCAGCCCGGGAAGCACCGCCCGCGCCCGATTTTCCGCGCCACCGACCAAATTCCACAGCTCGATGACCGACGTGGCGGAGACATCGGCGTCGAGCTCATACACGCCGCGGCCCAGACGCCACGCCGTGAGCGCGGCTACCTTCCCGATCTCGCCGTTCGGCTGTCCTTTGTCGGCGAGATAGGCCACCACACCAGCCATCGGCAGCCAGCACCACTCCGGCCACTCGACCCCCTCGCTCCCACGCCGGTCCGCCATCTGCGCACACACTGCCAACGCGTCGGGATAACGCCGACGAAAATCGGCGAGCAGACCATCCACGTCAGTCATCTGTTCCTCACGATCGTCACGTCCAGCGCCCCGACCCCGCGCGGTCACAGCAAGAATCGTTGGCGCGGTGTCCTATGTTGCTGCACCTCGACGAAGGCGAACCGTCACCCCCACAGCGTCTATCCGTGGGTTCGGCGGAACAGCTGCCGCTCGGCATGGTCACGGCGGGACGGGCCTCGACGCCGAGCCAGATGATCAGGGATGTATGAGCACCCCGCAGGCCAGCACCGTTATCCATGGGGCCGGCGAACCGACTTGATGAAATCGCGGCCGTAGGTGACCAGCAGCGATAGCCCCGAAGTCCCGGCCGCGCAAGGGAAACTGGAGCACACGATCGTAGGTTGACGACACGCGCAGCGGGTTTCGTGCGGCACGCCGTGGACACATGGCGACCGTGGGGACGGGGTGGCAGGCTAGCGAACTCCCCCCGCCGGAAGGAGCCGAACCCCACGATGAGCACGACCACCACCGAACCCGCCTCGACCGACACCCTCGACCAGATCCGTGACCTCCCGCGAGCGCGGGCCGAGGATCTGAAGGTGTTCACAGGGCAGCTCACCGACTTTGCCGACGCCGTGGAGTGAGGCCATGTCCGACTCGATGGCGCCGCTGGGTGAGGCGTTGCGCAAGCTTGAACGCACTACCGTCTCGGTCAGCGCGAACATGGACCGGCTGCTCGGGCACTTCGACATCCCGGGCGTGACCGAGGAGGAGATCGACCGCGTGCTGGCCGCAGAAGCTGGCCGGGCTCCTCGACGGGACCGGTAGTGCCGCCCCACCGCCGGCGACGTCAGGCTCGTGGCATCGAGCAGTGGCCGCAGCAGCGGCGGGAGGCGCTGTTGTGGCGGTTGGCGCTCACCCTGGACTACGACGGGGTGGACGACTACGTCCGCGCCCGCGCCTCCCTGTCCTGTATGAACGAAGACTGGCAACCACCCGAGGGCCAGATGACGGCCGTGCTCGGCGACGACGGCCGCTACCACCTCGTCCGCGACGAGGTGGTGCTGTGCACCGAGGTCAGCTACAGCGAGCAGACTTACGCCGCGCTCGGCCCGATTCCCCGGGCGGAGCGCGCACTCGACAACGCTGCGCGCGAGGCACGCGGGAAAGAACTGGGCGCGCGGATCACCCAGCTCGAACAGCGGTTCGCGGCCCAAGACCGTGAACGCCACGGCGGGCGCGTCCCGCACGAGCGCCGATGCTCCTGGTGGACCGACGGAACGACCTATCGCTCGTCCGCCCCGAAAACAGTGTCCCCCAAGCAGCGGTTCGCTCCACTGGAACAACAGGTCTGGTGGGCTGTGCGTCTGCTGAACGACCCCGTCGACCCGAGTACCGTCCCGCCTTCTCGCCGGTGTGTGTTCGGCGGCGGCCGGAGTGTCTGGCCGCCCTACCTGTCGGGCGAGTCTCGGATGGGCAGGATCCGCCAGCAGCTGGTCGACCTCGCCGGACCGCTGTGCCACGCCTGCGGCCGGACCATCGGCGTCGTCGTCGATCACGACCACTTCACCGGACTGGTCCGCGGGTTGTTGTGCTGGGCCTGCAACACCTCGATCGACGAATGCCCGCATCTCGACGGCTGCCCCCGGGCGGACTACCTCAACGACCCGCCCGCGGGGCACCTGCGCGTGCGCTACCCGCTCGCGCATCGCGACCGGGAACACAACCGTGCGCGCATCGAGTACCTCGGCATCGACCCATTCCCCCCGACTCGGCCCTACCACCGCGGACAGCAGGGGCCCTGATACCGGTTGAATGCGCGACCCCGCCAATCTCCACCCCGGTTATCCGTGGGTCCGGCGAACCGGCTGCCGCTCCGCGCGGTCGCGGCGGGACGGGCCTCGACGACGGGCCAGGTCATCAGGGATGTAGTGGATCATCTCGCGATCGAACTGCCGGTCGCCGGTGACCAGCCGGTACCGGACCAGCAACAAGCCCCCGACATCAGTACGGGGGATCGACTCCAGCACCAACCCCGGCGCCTCGGCCGGCACGTCCATCCCGCCGCGGCGGTCCCCCTCCGGATGCGGCCCGATACCGAGCCGCAGCAAGGTGCCCACTTTGATCCACGCCGGACGCGGCGACTGATACACCGTGGCCGCCGACGGGCCTGACACAGCATCCTCCACACCCAGAATTAGAACACACGTTCGAAGATTTTTTGAGATGGTGCTGGTCAGGGGTTGTTCACCGACGCCGCACCAGCCCATCCGGGGAGACCGCATCGAAGCCTGGAACGTCGTCACCCCTAACCGAAATGCGTTCGAGTGATTGGGCGAGGTGTCGGTGGCGCTGGGGATTGCCGGTGTGCCTCCCGTCGAGGTGCCCCCGTCTCCGGCCGGTGCTGGATAGCCTGTGCGGATGGGTGAGGGCAGGCGGGACCGTGCGCTGAGCCGTCTTCGCTGGCTTCGGGATCGAACACCACCACCGGAATCGGATCCTGAACCGGTGACACTGGAAGCGAAGAACGCTGCTGAGGTTCGATCGCAGTCCGGCGAGATCCACCTGGAGAAATTTCTTCATGAGTCGCGCTATGGCACTGGGCTGGAGGTCATCACGGGTCCGGAGCGGCTGGAGGTGGATGCATGGCTGGGCCGGGTGATGGGGTGGACGACGCCGCGGCACGTCCTGACGGCGTTGGATGATCTGGTCGCGGGGCTCGACCTGGACAGCATCGTGCGGATCTGCCGCGAGGAGGGGTTGGACACGGTCGCCGAGACGCAGCGGGCCGGGGACGAGGACAAGTTCGTGTGGTTGTTCAGTGCCGATGACGGCCTGCTCGGCGTGGTCGAACTGCACGGCGAGCGCGATGAGTCTGCGCGGCCGTGGTCGCTGTCGCTCTACGGAAACTGGCTGGTGGATGATCTGTACTGGTGGGGTCGTGTCGGGGGCAGGTCGTATCAGTGCGATGCGTGGGGCGACGGCCGGAAAATCATGGCCGGTGGACCTCGGTGGCACCTCAGGAGCGCCTTCGGTAGCGGCGCTGGGAGTTTTCGCGTGACCCTGGCGCTGCTGCGCGCTATCGCGACCCCGATCACCCCATGGCAGTGGCCGGCGATCGGCGGCTGGATCGGCCCGGACACCCCACGCGGGATGAGCGGCACCTCTGCCGAAGACATCGCACACACGGCGCGCGCCCACACTCGCGAAGCCCTCGACGCACTGCCCCGGCACGTCTACGACGTCCTCGGACCCCGCCTCATGGACTAGGCCCGCCCCGACTGCCGCCGAAGCGGCCCTCGCACGGCAGGGACTAAGCGAGTTCGGCGATGCGGGCCCGGGATTCGGCGGGATCGCAGGCGAGGGCGCGGGTGGCATGGAATGCGTCGCGGTGCGCGGCAACCGTAGTGGCCTCGACGTTCTGGTCGATCATCACGCCTGGTCCGACACCCGTCTCGATCAGCATCGCACCCTTGTGCAGCCACACCGGGTCGAAGGTCCAGATCGTGACCGCGGACAGCAACGGGACGGGACCTGCGGTGTCGGGAACGACCTGCACGGTTGCCTGGGGTGTGTCGGCGAGCGTGAGCAGCGCGGCCAGCGCCTCACGGGGTTCCCTTCGCAATTCGGACAGGTGGCACACGATGGTGATCTCGACGTCGGTGCGGTCGGGGATGCGCTGCTGGGCGACCGCGGGCGGTACTCCCGGCGCGTAGATCTCGATGCCGGCCGCGGCATGATGCCACGCGGCTGCGGTGTCGGCGACGTCGGCCAGTTCGGGGCCGGTGACGTTGGGGTTGGTGTCGATGCGCGCCTTGACGATGTCGCGTAGTCGCAGGAGCAGTTCGGTGCGTTCCGGGACGCCGTACACCGTGGTCAGAGCCCGGATGTTGTCCTCCGAAGGCAGGTTCCGGCCGCGTTCGATATGTCCGAGCACGCCCCGGCTCAGACCAGCCCGGGCGGCGGGACCGACCTGGGTCATGTCTTGGTCTTCGCGTGCGATCAGCAGCGCGCGTGCGAGTAGACGCCTCGCTGCGCCCACGCTCGCGCTCACCCGACAGCCCTTTCCCAGGGTGCGGACACCCCAAAAGAGCCGCAGCTAGTTACACGCTACGAGGACGTAGCGTGTAACATTCGCCACGGCTGCGGTCGTTCAATCCCACGATCACTGTAGCCACCTACGGCACGACCCGCGCGGACACCCGCCCGTGAGAAACGGGCGACCCGACCCGCGCGGGTCGGGCCTCGGCAGTCGGAGGCCAGGCCGCCCTGGTCCTCAATGGGCGCCCCCTCCCCGGACGGCGGCCTGGCCTCCTCACACAGACATGGAGGACCAGTGACGCCACCCCACAACCCGTCCGGCTCTGACTCCGATCAGCCCCTGAACTGGCGGAAAAGCACCTACAGCGGCGGCGGCAACGACTGCGTCGAAATCGCCGACGTCCGCGGCGGCAGGCTCATTCGCGACTCGAAAAACCCGCACGCAGGGCACCTGGCCCTACCCGAAGCGGAATGGAAAGCACTCATGGCCGACGCTGCCCGCGGCACCCTGGATCTCCCGCGCACTCCCTAACCCCTCTTCCCCCACCGGCCCAGCAGTGGTCCCTCCACGGACCACTGACAGCCACTCCACTGACCTCGGGGAAGCCATGACCGAACCACCACATCACGGCCCCACCAACGGCGAAGTCCCCTATCGCCTCCCCGCGCGGAGACCCGCGCGGTCACGATGCTGGCCGGCGGCCTGCAACAGGTGCGAGACACCCTTACCGGGCCAACCTTTCTTCACATTTCCCGATCTTGACTACGCCCGTGCTGATCACGGGTGGCGGTGGGTCGACCCGAAGAAATTCATCATGCTGTGCCCGGCCTGCCCGGATCCCCCCGCGCGCACCGTCTCCTTCACCGACGACTACGTGGCGGTGACGACCGATGGACTGCTCGTGCGCGATCCGCGGACCCCGGACGGGGAACCGATCCGGCTCACCGACGCCACCCTGAACACCCTGCGCGAACTGACCCGCCTGGGACAGCTCGACCTGCCACAAGCCCGGCTGAGCTCGCTGATCGGCGCCCGCCTGCAACGCGTCGACCGGGCCCTGGCCGCCGCGCTGGAGGGCAACCTCGACCTCGAAAAAGCAGGCTACGAGGCGCTGAAAATATTGCTGGAGCCCATGATTCCCTCACTAACCACCATCATTAGTGACGGGCTCGCAGCACATCGCGAACACGGCAGCGCCGCGCTACGAGCCGCCTACGAACAGGTTCGCAACATCGTCGACACCGTGCTGGTGAGGAGCCCAACCATGAACAGCAGCCAGAGACATGACGGAGTGGCGCCACCAGCGCCCATCCAGGTCGACGCCGACCGGGCCAATCCCGCGCGGGTCTACGACTACCTCCTCGACGGCACACTCAACAACGCCGTCGACCGCGAATTCGCCAAAAAGCTCCCGCCCGAATTCCGGATCGGGGCACGCATGAACCGCGAATGGCTGCTGCTCGTGGTGAAACAAGCCCTCGACGCCGGTATCACCCAATTCCTCGACCTCGGCTCGGGCCTGCCCACCGGCACCTGCGTCCACGACATCGTCACCAACTCCGGCCACGACGGCCGCGTGCTCTACGTCGACTACGAACCCGTCGCACGCACCCACCTCCAAGAACGCATCGACAAAGACATGGTCGATTCCTGGTGCGGCGGCGTCCGCGCCGACCTCCGCGACCCGCAGTTTTTGTTCCGCATCCCCGAAGTTCGGAAGATCATCAACTGGAACGAACCCGTCTGCGTGCTCATGGTCGCCGTGCTCCACTTCGTCGGCGCCGAAACACACATCCCCACCCTGCTCCAGCACTACCGCGACCGCATGGCCCCCGGAAGCTGGCTCGCGATCACCCACGCCTCCCTCGACGACGACCCACACCGCGAACACGAATTCCGGCCCGGCCTGACCCGTTACCAAGCCAGCAGCAATCCCGTTTTCGAACGCTCCCGCGACGAAATCGAAAGCTGGTTCGACGGAATGCACCTCATCGACCCCGGCGTCGTCCACATCGCCGACTGGCCCGGAATCCCCCCGCCCCGACATTCGGCCCAGTACGCAGCATGGGCTGGTGCGGCATCGGCAAACAAACCCAACCCCGGAGGACCTAGGCCATGTCCACTGACCACGCCGACAACATGCTCGGGCCGCCGAGCGAGCTGAGCCACTTTCACGCCTCCGGCGACCAGATCGTGACCCTGCACCCGCACGAACTCACCGAAACCCTGGTCCGCGCCCTGCTGCACGAAGCCGAGCAAGGACGCATCACCATCCCCGCAGCAACATTCCTGGCCACCGAACAACACACCGAAGCCGAGATCACCTTCCGACGGATGAACAGCGCGCCCTAACCAACATTCGCAGCCCAGCACGCAAAGGACCGCGGCCCCAGCGCGGACAGCACGCAGGGGCCACGAATTATCGTGCCCGGTCGGGGGCGCGTCCGGGCACGCGTCGAGCAGCCGAGGCGTGTTCTCCGTCGGGTGGTCACGTGTAGGCCACTCCGGTGAACCCAGCGACACGTACCCGATTCTGTCGGTACCAGGTGACACGCTGCGACACCGGACACGTTCCCGAGATGAAAGGGTGTTGGATGGGCGAGCGCGAGGTCGCTGAGGAGTTTTTCAACCAGGACCATCCCCGGGCCAGCATCACCGACGACGCCACGATGCTGCTCAATCCCGGTCAGGTACTGGACAACATCGCCACGGCGATGGAACGTGTGGACCTCGACATCAGCGTCGAAGTGAGCATCGATGACGACGTCGCCCCGCTCACCGAGCTGCACGCGATGGTCGGCAACCTGATGATGGGACCCACCCTCGCGGTCCACGTGGTCAACACCGCGATGCGGATCATGTCCGCGCGCTACCCCGCCGACCTGGTCACCCGCCCCCTGCCCGCCGAGTACGACCTCCGCACGATCGTCGCCCTGCCCATCGAGGACGACCACCACGACATCGCCACGACCATCTTCAACCAACGCACCACCGCAACCGCGGACCTGACCGAGGACGACTTGTTCGACCTCTACGAACAACTCGACGTCCCCGCCCAGCTCCAGATCTTCATGGCGCTGTTTTTCATGTATGGCACCAAAATCGGCGCCATGAAACACCGCACCGGCATCCCGTGACCCGCACAGCAGGGCGGCCCCGGCGCGCTAGCCTGTGCATGACTGGGCGGGTTGTGCCTAGCACCCCACGAGGACACCTGCCACGATGAACCCCATGAGCACCGACCACAGCGACACCGACACCGTCACCGTGAACCTGGGCCCATGGGTCGCCGACGTCGACCGCTACGCCACCAGGGAGGGCCTGTCCCGGGAGGCCGCCGTGCTCGCGCTGATCCGCGACGCACTCACCACGCCACGCACGAACACCGTCACCGGCTCCGTCGGCGGCAATGTGGTGCAGGGCCGCGACATTCAGGGCGGCCTGTCCCTGTAGAACAGCGGACCCCGCATAAGGACATCGCATCATGACCATTCAGTTCCTCACCTTCGTTGTGCAGACCAGCCGCGTCGGATTCGACTACGACGTACCAACACTGGTCGTCTACACCGACGTCGCCGACGAAATTGATCACCTGCCCCTCGTGGAACAGCTCCTACAAGAAGACGACACCACCGTCACGCCGATCGCCCGCGGATACTCGCCACTAGCCCAGCACCGGCACGACGACATCCCCGACCATCGCCTCGCGCCGGTACCCGTATCCGCGGAATGGCTGCACGTCATGCGCGAGCAGTACGACCACCGGGCAAAGATCATGATGGTGCGAGACCCGATCCCCGCCAACACCAACACCGAGCCCAGCACCATGGCCACCGGCGCCGCCCCAGGAATCACACTGCCCGCCTGGCTGAACATCCTGTTCCCGCCCACCGACACACGCATCGCAGGCCGCGACGTCCCCGTCCAAAACGACATCCTCATGACAATCGCCACCCAGCCGCGCGCCTTCACCAGCGTCGAGGAATGGGCAAACCCCTCGTGACGAGGTAGCACCGGCCGACCTGTTCCCACAAGGTCGGCCGCCCTGGATGGTTCGCTCAGTCGACGGGTTTTCCGTCGGTGCAGGGTGGGGTACCGGCCACGACACCGGCATGATGCTCAGCGTGGACGACGAGCAGAATATGACACCGCCCGAGGTGGCACGGCGGATCGCGAGCATGTTCGATACCGCCCGGCACATCAGCGGGTGGGAAACCGCCGGCGAGCCCGGCGGACGCTGGGGACAGGCCAAAGTCTGCCGGATAAGACCGCACCGTGTGCTGCATGTGATCGGCGCCAGCGAGATGGCCGAGCGCCTGCGAGCCGAATACGCCGCCGGGACTGTCGCGGGCTGGTCCCTGCACCCCATGCCCGACACCCGCACACCACTGCACTACTACCGTGACGCGTTCCGCGCACTCGACGAGCGCGGTCATCTCACCGGCTACAAAAGCCTGGACCGGCACGGATTCGTATGGGCCGAGGAAGTCAGAGCATGCCCAGACGACGCCCTGCGCGCGGTAAACGGAGTCGGTCCCGGTCGACTGGACAGGATCCGCGCAGCCCTCGCAACCGACATCGCACCCATGGTTGAAGCATCGTCCACCATGGACACAGCGGCGACACCGGAAACGGCCACGCCCACGCACGAGGCCGATGTGACACACGCCCGCCAAGCCGCAAGCCGTCTCCGCGAGCGCGCCCAGAACCTACGTGACCGCGCCGACGAACTCGACGACACCGCCGAACTCCTGCTGCGCCTGGCCCACCGGGCCTAACCACGGTGCGCGGCCAGGATCTCCGGCCATACTCGACATCGGCACAGTCGGAGGTGTCATCTGCCCTGGCTACGTCTCATGCCGAAACGCGAGAAAGCCTCCAGGGAGACCCGGCAGCGACCCAGAATAGTGTGGCCCCCGCCTACACAGGAGGCCACACCATTCTGGAGAAAGAACCTGCCCACAGTAGGGCCTATCGCCACTCTGGTAAAGACTTCAGGGGAGGCGAACCGCCCGATGTGCGATGAGTTCGGCGCGGAGGCGCACCACGGGACACCATGGCTGCCCCCGGCATAGTGCTACTGGGCGCAGTCCGCCTTGTTCGTCGCACAGGCGATCGCGAACAACATCGGTCCGGCGGGTAGCTGCTGTGGCTGGAACACCTCGTCGGACGCGGTCGAACCCGACCACCAGAGCACAACCGGGTCCACGCCATCGAACGTCCCCCACAACCTCACCAGCCCACGACCGAGGAGGAAGAGCGAAACAAGGCTCTACCGGTGGTATTCCGGATCGTCGTCCTCGCGCACCTGGTGCAGTCGTTTCAGCTCGGCCGGTGCCACCTCACGCATCACCGCGATGCGCCGGCCCTCTTCCAGAACATGACGTGGCCAGGCGAAATCGTGATCATCTGTGTTCGCATACCCCGCCTCCCCGCCTCCGGCGGGTTCAGCCACCCACTCGAACATTTCGCCGTCGTCGAGGTCGATCAGGTCCGGATGCTCATTACCCACGCGGCGAGGATCGCACGCCTCCCCGACAACCACTGAGGACACGATCCGGGGTGTTTGCAAACGGGCTCTTACTGTTCCCGTTTCGACGCCGCTCTGCCGCCAAGATGTGGCTTCTTGTCCGGCCAGTGCGGTCTCAATGTCGCGAGGAATCGTTCGGGGTCGTTAATTAGTGCGGCCAGGCAGGCCACCACGAACGCGCGCATTTGCAGCCCGCGTTCGGCCAGTGTGGCCTGAGCGTCGCGCTTGAGGTCGGCCGGCGGCCGGACAGTCAGGGCGGGTTCACGATGCTCGCTGGGCATGACACCATCCTCGCATGGTGGCTTGCCACCGAACAGCACCATGCTAGCTATGCTAGCTCGCTGACCGCGGGCTTCGCCGATCCCCCGCGCCGGGGATCACGGTGAAGCGGGCCAGGGCGATGTCGGTGCGCCTCGGATGCCACTTCCGGTTCGCAGCCCGGCGTATCTGGTTGGTGTGCAATCTGAGCATGGTCATACAGTCGTGACATGAGCGCGGACATCCCCGATATCACCGACCCGATCGACGTGGCCCGGCTGGCTTTCAGCGCCGAGGACGGGGTGATCGAAGGTGATCTCACCTGGCAGTCCTACGTCGACACGGACGCCGACGGTTCCATCACCGTGGATGTCTACGCCGACCACGTCACGATGGATGATGGCCAGGGGCGCGGGTTCCGGTATCGCGTCGAATACCTCGGCGCGGCACCCACGTTCAGCGGGCACGAAGCCTGACCTCACCACACACCGGCCGGGTTCCACACACCGCGCTCGACACCAGCACCGGATCTACGTTCGGGGTGGCTTGCCGCCGAGGGTGTCGATCCATGGGCACCGATGGTGGTGGTAGTGCTGAGCCACCCATCCCAGCCGGGACGCGGTGGTGGCGGGGACGGGGACTCCCGCCGCCGCACGTATCGCTCCGGCGATCTCGTCCTGCCGTGGTGCCGTGTCCCGGCCCTCGCACGCGGCGAGCATCGCGGGAAGCAGGTCCACGAAAGCCTGCACGGCCGGGTAAGGCCGGTGGTAGGTGAGCGGCTGGCCGTGGTGGGTCAAGGCCGCGTTGATCGCCGCCCATAGTTCGATCGTTACGTAGCACCAGGAGCGAGCCTGCTTGATCGGCTCCGGAGCACCATCGCCGAGGATTCTGCGTAGCTCGCGGTGCAGATGTGCGCGGGAGGTCAGCCTCACGCCCCGGTGTTCGGCTGCGCTTTGGATCCGAGTCCACGGGATCGCCTGGAAACCCCAGCGTCCGCACACTTGCTCTTGCAGAGTCACCAGCAGCGGATCGTCCGCGCCGACCCACGTGGCGCCTGGGGCGGATTCTTCGTCGGGGCGCGGCGTTTCCGCCGCCGGGACGATCTCGACGTCACCGTTCTCACGCGAGATGATCACGTCGACGTCAGGCTCGCCGACACGCGGCGGGATGTCTTCGGGGAGATCGGCTGCCGCGGGAAGCCGGTGACCGCAGACCTCCTCGTCCAAGCGCGCGAGGACGGTGGTGATCTCGGTACGGGCGCGGTCGACGGCGGCCGCGATCTCGGCCCGGACGGAGTCGGACAGTCCGGCCTGTTCTTCGTAGGCGCGGCCGACCGCAACCGGAACCACGGCGGCGTGCGCGCGACCGTCACGGGTGAGGTAGGAAACCTTTCCCGCTTCGGCCGTCTTCAGCAGCATCGGTATCCACTTTGCTCCGACCTGCGTGACCGCCATCTCGCACGCAATCGTCACTGGGGCTGAATAATTCATAATGACGGGCATCATAATAGGAAATAACTGAATTTCTACGGTCGCGCGCTTTTTGGCCGATATGTAGGACGTGCAGTTTTCTCGCGTCGCAACCTCACCGGGACAGCGTAACCACGCCGCCGCAACGGCACCCTCGACGAGGAGGCGACCACATCTCGGATAAAAAAACAATTCCTATGACTCGCGAAAAGAATGATAGTGATGCCTGACCGTCGCCGGTCTGGTGTGGCCGCCAATGCGGCGCGACGTCGCACCCACGGGCCCGTTACGAGGGATAGGCCCACCCTCGACGGCTGGTGGCTGTTCGGTCTGCCAGTACTTTTTTCCGCGCCTGAGTACCTGGCAACAGATGTCTCGATAGGGTGGTGCGGCTTGGGACCCAATGCCGCTTCCAGTGAGGTACAGCGTGACATCTCCATACGACATCTCGCCGAGCGTTGTCCCGGTTGGCGTCGACCCCAACCGGGCCAGTATTGCCCGCGTCTACGACGCCGCCCTCGGTGGGAAAACGAACTACGCGGTCGACCGTGAAGTCCTCGACGCGGCAATGAGGGTTCACCCCGGGGTTGCCGAATTGGCGTGGGCCAACCGCAACTTCCTCACGCGCGTCATGCGGCATCTGGCCGGGCACGTCAAGATTCGCCAGTATCTTGACTGCGGATCGGGGCTGCCGACCGCGGAAAACACGCACCAGATCGCGCAGCGCTTCGACCGCAGCGCCTCGGTGGTCTACGTCGACAACGACCCCGTCGTGCTGGCCCACGGCCGCGCCCTGCTGGCCACCAACGACGCGACCCACATCCTCGACGCGAACATTTTCGAGCCCGACCAGGTGCTAAACCACGACCTCGTGACCACGCACCTGGATTTCGACGAGCCGATCGCGGTGCTGCTGCTGAGCGTGATGCACCATCACCTCGACACCGCCGAGTGCGCGCGCATCGTGCGCCGCTACGCCGACGCGCTGCCCGCCGACTCCTACCTGGCGCTGTCACACCTGATCGACCCGGAAACCCCGGGACTCACCCCCGTGGCCAAGGGCCTGGAACAGGTAGCGCTCAACAGCAAGATGGGCTCGGGCACCTTCCGCACACGCGCCGAGATCGAAACCCTGACCGCACTCGACGGGTACGACATGCTGCCTCCCGGGCCCGGCGAGGCACCCGCCGTGGTCGCCTGCGACCGCTGGTGGCCCGACGGGCCCGTCGAGCCGCTCACGCCGACACAGGAATGTTTCGCTGGAGTCGTCCTGCGCAAACGCTGACCGGATCCGGCGTCGCTGCTCGATCACTCGCGCAGGCTTATTCGTCGTCAGTGTTCGGGGCTACCAGCTCGATCACCACGTGGTCCGGGACGCCGAGCCTGTCGTAGGGAACGGCCCACCAGCCCGTGCAGTGCTCTCCGAGTACGGGGCTCTTCATCGGTGGCCAGTGGTAGGAGAGCACCTCGACCCAGCGCTGCCAGTGCTCACGTCCCTGCGGCGGCAGCAAATGCCCGCGTAGCGCTGCTGCCTCGACAGGCAGGTCATATCGCGGATCGATCTGCGGTGGAGGGATCATCCACGACGGCATCGGCAACCGATGCCGTTGCGCCAATCCCATTAACTCCGCGGCAACCTCTGCCGCTGCCTGTTGCTGGCGACGCGCCGCCACCAGCACCGGCACGTCGGTGTCGGAGCTGTCCCAGTACCGTGGCTCCCCAGTCGTTTCCATCCGGGCGAGCATACGGGCATCCACGCACCAGGCCGGGAGGTCTCCCGAGGGGCAGATTGCTTGTGTCGGATTGCCTCCCGGCAGACCCGGAGTTTGACCGCGCACGTCGGTCTGACCAGGCCGAATCTCACAAAGTCGGTCCGAAACCCGCGATCTAGTCGAACATATGTTTGACTCAGTTGGTGACGTGCGTGGATGTGATCGAGGTCGAGTGGCCGCCGATGGTGGCGGCGGGCTTTCCCTCGCCCGCGGAGGACTACTACACGGGCCCGGTCAGTCTGGACCGGAACTTGATCCGAAATCCGGCGTCAACGTTCGTGCTGCGGGTGTCTGGAGATTCCATGATCGAGGCGGGAATCAGTGATGGAGACGAGGTCCTGGTCGACCGAAGCCTCACACCCGGCGACGGGGATGTTGTGGTGGCGGTGCTGCACGACGAGTTCACCTTGAAACGGCTGCGGCTGCGACCGCCGCGGCTGGAACCCGCGAACCCGGAGTTCCCAGTGATCCCGGTACCGCGCGACGGGGAAGGGTTCGACGTGTGGGGCGTGGTCACGACCGTGATCCACCATTTGAAACCCGGCGGTGCCCGTGGCCGCTGACCAGCGCGTCGGACTCGTGGTTCCCGACAGCGCGTACGCCAGCTTCTCCGGGAGCCAACGAGCCGCAGTAACGGCGGCAACCCTTGTAGCGCAAACGGAGACGGGGCATGGTTGATCGTCGCCGCGTGGTCCTGTTAGCCGATGTGGACGCGATGTACGTTTCGACCGAACGCGTTTTCAATTCCGCACTCACGCGGCGGCCGGTCGTGGTGCTGTCCAACAACGACGGCTGCGTTGTCGCGCGCAGCCGCGAAGCGAAGGCGCTCGGGATCGGCATGGGCGAACCGTGGTTCAAAGTGAAGGCCCGGCCGGATTGCCGCGCAGTGACGGCGTTGTCGTCGAACTACGAGCTATATGGGGATTTCAGCGCACGGCTGGCAACGGTGTGCGCGCAGCTGGCGGCGGCAGTCGAGCAGTACTCGATCGACGAATGCTTCCTCGAAGCGCCAGAGACCGAGGCAGCAGAAATCGCGCGCCAGGTGCGCGAATGTGCCGCACGGTGGCTCGGGCTGCCCGTCACCGTCGGAATCGGCGCGACGAAAACACTGGCGAAGATCGCCACCAACCACGCCAAAGACACCGGGATCGGAGTGTTCAACATCGACGGTCTCGACCAGGCCGAGCTCGCCGAGCTGCTGGCCAGCATCCCCGTGGGTGACGTATGGGGCATCGGAACGAGGCTTTCGGCGCGCCTGGCCACGCAAGGCGTCGCGACAGCGGGCGCGCTTGCCCAGCTGGATCCGGGCTGGGTGCGCCGCGCGTACACCATCGTCGTCGAACGCACCGTCCGCGAACTGCAAGGCGTGCCATGCATCCCGCTGGCCGCCCAGCCCGCTCCGCGCCGCTCGATCATGCACTGCCGGCATCTCGGACAACCGGCATCGACTCAGAACGAGGTCGCAGCGGCGGCAGGGGCGTTCGCGCAGGCCGTGTCCGCCAAGCTCCGACGTTTCGGACTAGCCGTCCCGGCGATCACCGTGATGCTGTCCACCGGGGGATTCGGCCCGGGTCCTCACCATCACGGCCAGGCCACCCAGGGGTTTCCGGTACCACGGAATGCCGCAGGCCAGCTGGCGACCGCAGCGGCGCGGCTCGCCCGCGACACCTGGCAGCCGGGCCACCGCTACAAGCGGATCGGAGTGCTCGCCTCAGACCTCGTTCCGGCGACCAGCATTCAGCCGCTGTGGCCGGACGACCCGCGCCACGACCGGCTCGCCACAACGCTCGACACGATCACCGCCCGGTACGGGCAGGGCCGCGTCGGCTACGGCAGTACCGGCGTCCGCGAGCCGACCCAGTGGAGCTGGCGGATGCGCCAAGACATGCGGTCGCCACGGTTCACCACACGCTGGGACGAAATTCCCGTGGTGTCATGAACCAGCCGATGCACTTGTTGCCGGTGTGACCAGTGACCTGACCACTGGCAACATCGGCGCGGGCGCTACGTATTGAGCGCGGCAAGGCCGAGCGCTAACCCCATCGTGATCCCGGGTCGCCGTTGGCAGTTCGCCGATGGCGCACCAGGCCATCCGGCGGACCAGGTCGAACTCGTCGGCCTCATGTCACACCTACTTGTCGGTGGCGATCACGGTCAATCCGGCTCGGGAAGGGGGCTGGCGAGCCGGGGTGCTGGTTCGATCACGAGCACGAGCACCTGGCCGTCCGAGCGGATCTCGTAGAGGACGGAGACGTCGGCGACCAGCAAGCGGAATACCCCCGATTGCCCTGTCAGCGCGGTCGCGCCGACAGGGTGCTGGTTAGTGCCGAGCGTGTCGACTGCGGTCTGCACGCGCCGTCGCAGCGGCTTGTTCAGCTGTGCCAGCGACCGCACTGCCGACCGGGTAATTGCCACCGGGGACCGGCTCACTGGCTCCCGTCCTCGAGTTCGGCGACCGCGTGATCCCACGGCACGGTGTCCGCCGCGTTGGCGCGGGCCTGCGCGGCTCGCTGCGACCAGTACTCGTCCTCGATGCGCTCGATGTTCTCCGCCAGCTCCACCGGTACTAGAGCGGCGATCCGGTGGTCATAGCGGGTCAGGTAGACGATGCCACCCGCCCGGACGTCCTCGATCAACTCCGGCATTCGCTTGCGCGCGTCCGGCGCCGGTACTTCCTGCACCGACGCCACGTTCGGCCGCTGGGGGTCACCACTCATACCCAAAACGTACTAGATGGCCGCCGCGTCGTGAAATAACGAAAGTAGATTTCTTGACAAAATGTCAGAGACGGCTAAAGTTGACGACATGAATCAGCGCGCTGACCGACCAAACAGCACGCTGAACAGTGGAAACGAGTGAATGGGGATTTGCCCATGAAGCCGATCGTCGACGCCGACATCGACGTCACCGGCACGGTGTTTCACATGGACGTCGAGGCCGAGGGCACGGCCGGCGACATCGTCACCGTCGCCTACGCCACGACCGAAGACGGTAAAACGGCCCGCGTGATGCTGCGTATCCCAGCCGACGGCGCCAACTACATCCGCCGCAACATCGAGGCCGCCACTCCCACCCCTGCCGCGGCCGAGAAGGGCCTGGGCGTCGACACCCGCGAGCACCGCACCGAGCTGATCTGGTCGGAGACCGGGAACGCCGCTTGGGCCGAGCGCGCGGGCTGGTCGCTCTACGTCGACGCCGAGCTCATCGCTCACACGGCTGAGGCCCTGCGCGCTGACCAGGCCACGGAGTGGGCCAACCGGCAGCTCGCCGAAGGCATGATCTGGCTCCAGGGGCACGCCACCAGCTCCTTCTATTGGGTCGCAAGCCCCTCGACTCGCCTCCGATAACTGGTGTTTTCCCACTACCGGCCGCGCCCCGGTGTGCGGCACCCCGCTCCACCGACCACCCGCGCCAGAACCAGAAAGGGCAACCCGATGACCAGCAGCATCAACACCGAGATGGCCACCATCGAGCAGCGCCTGACCGTGCTGACCAAGGTCCGCGAAGTCTTCCCCGACGCTGCTCCCGGCAAGCTCATGGGCATCGTCGAGTGGATAGTCACCGGCGCGATGCCGCTGAACCCAGCCGCCTTGGAGGTCGCCGCGAAGCGGCTCGCCGCCGCCGATGACGCCGACTGGAACGCGTACCACACCGACCGCAACCGTTACCGGGGCATGGTCGCCACGACCCTCGACGCCTACTTCGCCGCAACCCACCGCTGACCCCGGACGCCCACTTCTTCTCCCGCGCCGTCTGGGCCGCTCCTCTCCCTGCCAGCTGCAATCACCTTCTCGGCCGAGCGAAGGGGAGTTCGCGAGACCTCGACTGAGGCACTGGAGCGTGAGCTCGTGGCCTCTGCATAGCGGAGCCGAATAGACAAGCCATTGCTGAGGCCGTGCTGGTCAGGGCGGAGTGTGGGTCGGCTCGTTGGTACCGCACGGCATGGTGCGGCCCATGACGACACACAAGGTGCTCGCAACCCGAGCTGCTGCCGGAGGAGCGCTTCCGTCAGCGGGCGCTGGGCGACGCATCGGCGCATTCCCACTGGGAGGGAACCAGCAACGGTGCCGGTGTTCCGCTCGCGGGCGCGAATCGAGCGCGCCACTCGGTTGCGGCGGGCTGGCCGGACGAGTCCCACTCGTGCACCAGTTGGTGGAGCTGCTCGCGAAGCGGCGCGATTGTCGACTCAGGGCCAGCGTGTAGCAGATCCCCGTTGTGCTGTACCCACACTGCCGCGTCGTCCTCCACCAGCGCGGTCGACCCGGCCGCCGGGGAGAACTCCGGGGCATCCAGGTATGCCCGGTTCGTTCGAGCGTCGCGCACGCCGAGATAGAACCCCAGGTCGTTGTACCGGTCTGGCCCAGCGGCAGGGACCGCGGCGACGTCCCGGCCCACGTTGTCCGCCGAGATCGAGGTGTTCGGATCGTGCGCGAACAGTACGCTTGGCCGGAGATTCCCCGCTGCGGGCATGAAGTCCGCCCAGAGCGCGCACCGTCCCTGCACCGTCACCCGCCCGGCGGTTTGGACGGTGAGGATGGGGTGCACGCCTGCGTGTGCGATCGGCGCGAGCAGCATCCCTCCCTCGACGAGCTGGTCCAGCCACACCGGGGGAACGCCGGCGATGCCGCACGTGGCGATGATCCGGTCGAAACGACCGCCGGCGGGATCTCCGTGATATCCGTCGGCGTGTACGACCCGCACACGGTCGGCCAGGCCGAGCTCGTCGATCGTGGCGCCGGCGTTCGCGGCCGCGACCCGGCCGGCTTCGACCGCAGTCACCTCCGCGCCGGTGATCGCCGCGAGCAGTGCCGCGTTGTAGCCGGTCCCGCCGCCGATCTCCAGCACCCGCATCCCTGGCCGCAAATCCAGGGCTTCCAGCATCTTCGCCATCACGCTCGGCCCAGACGACGAGCTCGTCGGGTCACCGTCGCTGCCGTCGTGGGTGAACAGTGCGTTGTTCGCGTAGATCACGTCGAGCAGCCGTGCCGAGGGCAGCTCCCCCGGCGCGAGGGTGTACCGGTCGGCCCGGTAGTAGAACGAGCGCAGGAACCGGTGGCGTGGGACCGTGGCGAACGCCTTCTGCACCGCGGGGCTGCGGATTGCGCCGAGCTCACGCAGATCGGCTGCGTACCGGGCGAGGCGCTGGTCCAGGTCGAGGTGTCCGGTCGTCGTGCTCATCGCGGCAGTATCCCCTTTCGGGAGGGTTCAACGGTGATGATCGGGCTGTAGAGCCAGCGCGGATCGAACGGCTCCCCTACCGGTTTGTCGTCGGCTTCGACCCAGGCGTGCAGCGCCGGCGGCGGGGAGACGACGCCGACTCGCCACGTCACGGCGACCCCGGCGAACCGGCAGGCGAGCACGATGGCGACCGAGCGCAGCAGGCACCCGTGATCGCTCGCGGCGTGCAGCGACACGGTCGCCACCATGGCGCGGGCCCGCAGCGCCACCTCGACTGGCGCGGGACGGGCACCACGGTGCAGCACCCGCAGCAGCCGGCGAAGCCGAGCCGGGCGCGCGCGGACGAGGGCCAGGAGTAGCCAGGCCGCGGCCACCGCCGTCCGGGCGCGCAGCTGCTCGCCCAGCGCGAGCCGCGCGGGCTGCTCAAGCACGATCGGGGCGCTCACCGCCGCACCAGCTTCCGCCGCGCCAGGTCAGTGATCAGCGCGGACAGGTCGTCGCGGGCGGTGTCCTCGGTGACGCCGAATCGTTGGCACACCACGGTGATCGCGGCATCCTGGCCGCCGGCCAGCAGTGCGCGCAGCATCGTCGCGGCGGTGGTGTTGAGATGGACGGTGCGGCCGCGGCGCTCGTCGACGACCACCAGGCCGTCGCTGACCTGCGCGGTGCTCACCGACCGGCCCCACCGCCACGGCCGGTTCGGGTCGTCGAGTCGGCGGCGAGGTAGCAGTGTCGCCATCAGCGGTCTCCCCATGTCAGCGGCGGCGACTCCTGGCGCAGCCAGATTTCCAGGGCAATGAGGTCGGTGACGAACGCGGGCGGGAGCCCGCTCGGTCCGAACGCGGCGAGTTCGTCGACGAGCACCTGCTGGTCGACCAGGCCGAGCTCGACCAGCCGCGACTCAGCCAGCATCGCGCGGACATCGTCGCGGTGGGTGCGCCACCCGCGATAGATATCGGTGTTGTAGTGGCCTTTCGTGCGCCGCGCCAGCAGCTCCGTCGGGACGTCCCGTTGCAACGCGTTGCGCAGCAACGGTTTCGGGCTCCACGGGTCGGTGCGCACTTCGGGCCGGGTGGACAGGCACGCGGTCAGCACCTCGTGGTCGAAGAACGGCATCACAGTCGGCGCACCGGCCACGGCCATCGCGTCGGCGTACAGCGCGGCGCGATACGCCGAGGCGCGTATCCGCACGACCGCGGCGTGCACCGCGGCATCGGGATGCACCGGGGTTCGCGGAGCCGCAGCGAGCGCCGCGATCGCGAGCTCGGCTGCCTCGCTGCTGGCCCACGTCGGCAGCAGCGGCGGCGCTTCCCAGCCCAGGGCCGCGGCCGCCGCGACCGGCTCCCGGCGCAGCCTGGAGCCGGCACGTTCCAGCCAGCTGTCGAACTGCCCAGGACCACGGAGGGCTTCGCGCATTACCGCCGAGGCTCGCAGCCCGCGCAGCGCGGCGAATCCGCGCAGGTGCCGCCATCCGAGGCGCGGTGCTCGCCGCAGCAGCCCCGACAGGAAGGCCCACGGCGCGAGCAGCACCTCGTCGCCGCCCTGACCGTTGAAATGCAGCGTGACCGCCCGCTCGGCGAGCGCGGCACCGGCGAAGCGTTGCCGTGCACCGCCGGCGGCGAACGAGCACGGCTCGTCCATCCCCGCGACCGGATGCTCAAGCCGGGCGAAGAACGCGGGCATCTCCGCGACCGTGAAGATCCGGTGCTCGCCGGCCGGAATCGTGCGCGCGATCCGCCGGGCCCAGGACAGGTCCTCATCGACCGGAGACGCCCCGGCCGTGGTCACCATCAAGGGGTCCGCCTCGGCAGCCAGCAGCGCGATCGCCGCTGAATCCAGACCGCCGGACAACTGCACGGACACCCGCCCGCCCGCGCGGCGCGCGCGGCCACAAATGCCGCGGGCCAATGCCTGCCGCAGCAACTGCGCCCCCTCAGCGAGCGGCTTCTCCGGCTCCGGCGGCCGCCACCACGGCCGCACCCGGACCGCGTCGCCGGCGAGTTCGGCGACACACCCGGCGGCCACGGGCGACACCCCAACGAACGGGGAACGGGACTCGCGCAGCACGCTCGGCATCTCGGGGCTGGCCAGCTTGGCCGCCACCCACCCGCGATCAACCGGCGCGTCGATCAGGCGCCGCAGGATCTCGGCATGGCTGGCCGCGACCGCCACACCTGCGGCGATCGCGGTGAACACGCGCCGGAAACCCGCCGCGTCCGCCACCGCGCACACCCGGCCCGGCTCCGCGGTCACCAGGTGAGCACTGCCCACCTGCCGCATCCACTCCGCCACGGTGCCCGCCGGGTTCAACTCGTCGACGATCGCCTCCCCCAGCACGGCCACCACCGTCGCGCCCCACCTCATGATCCGCGGAGCACGCACCGCCGGCGCGGTGAGCAACCACGGCCGCCCGGACGGATGCCGCGCCGCCACAGTGCCCACCGTGGCCAGCGCGGACGCCACGGGCCCGGCAGCAGCTACATCCGGCAGCGCGCACCACCAGTGAGGTCTGCCGAGCCCGAGGCGATCAGCGTCGGACATCAGAGCCGATCACTGTTCCCAGTAGCCGCCGGCGTCCCCGTCATCGGAGATCGACCGCGAATACTGGCCCTCAGTCACCGCACCGAAATCGCCCACCTCGGTCACGGTCGGCGGCTCGTACGCCTGGGACTGTTCCTGCTGTTGGGATTCCTGCATCAACAACTTCCTCCTTCTCGACTTCCTCGGCCCATCTGGTCGAGGACAACTCTGGTTGGTGGATGTGGTCACGAAAATCCCTTGGCCGCCGCGTCGATGTCGGCCTGGTCCAGCGCGCGAGCAAGCAGCGGGCGGTGTGCTTCGTATAGTTGCTCGCCCGCCGCGCCCATGTCCTGTGTCAGCTGCTCCAGGCCAGCGAACGGCCACCACCGGGCGTCAGTGGCGTCGGAGCCGGCGACTGCGGTTCGCTGCTCAGGGAGAACGTAGAGCGCCACGGTGGAGCAGACCCAGGCATGATCGGTGGCACGCCAGTCCTTCACATAGGTGCGCGCGAGAACGGTCGGCGTGATCTCGGCGAGGTCGACGCCGGTTTCCTCGCGCAGCTCGCGCACGAGCGCAGAGGGAGCGGTCTCACCGGCATCGACCATCCCGCCGGGGATTGCCCATACCCCAATGTCATCGCGCTTGATCAGCAGCACATGGCGGTCAGCGCCGGACCCGGCGACGACGATGGGGTCCGCGGCCGTGTTCTCACCCCACTTGCCGAGATTGCGTCCGCACCGCCCAGTCCGGCCTACCGGGTTGAGCGGCCAGCCGTGATCGTCCAGCGAAAACGGCACCAGCGCAGCAGCTTGCCGCTCGGCCCAGTCAGGCACGTCTCCCGGCCAGACACACTGTTCCGCCCAGCCCTCGGCGACGCTGACGGGCAGCCCGTCCGGACGCAGCGGTGGTGGGGTGATGTCGACCGGGGCGTAGTCGCGCCACGGCATCGACCAGGAACGCATGTCATCCGGCATTGGAATGCCCGGATGATCAACAGAGACGAACTGCCTTTCCGGCATCGGAAGCCCTTTCCAATAGAGGCGGGAGTACCGCGCTTCTTCACTGACAGGCTGAGGTGTCAACGTGCTCGTGCCTGATGTGTAGCGGGACCCCGGCCCGGACAGCTCGGTGTCCGGGCCGGGGCCGGGGGTTCGCCAGTTGGTCTTCGATAGCTCGTTCACCGCGGGTGGCGGGGAATGGGCTGTGTCGCATCGAGATAGCGGTCCTGCCGGTGCATATGGCGAACTCGTTGCTGCGCCGGCGTTTCCTCGTGCTCGACGTAGCTCTGGTGGCGACGAGCTCGGCGGGTGTGCAGCCACAGCACGATTCCGGCCAGGATGACCAGCGCGACCACCCCGACCAGAACCGCGCCGAGCACCAACCCGCCGAACTGCCACGCCATCAGCAACCGGCCTGTCCCGGGCGCACGTCCCGGACGTCGGGCCGGCCGTCGCGGTTCCAGTCACCGATCGCGCAGATCAGGTCCTCATAGAGGAGCGTGCGGGGGCCGTCGCTGCGGATCGTCGGGCCCCATCGCAGGTTCTCGGTCATCTGCACCCACGAGCCGGACGCCGGGTCGAGCCAGACGTGCACCATCTCCAGGCCCGGCTCCGTTTCGGCGTAGGCGTACCGAAGTTCGGGAAACCGCGCGGCGAGGTAGGCGCGCAGTTGCGGGCGCTCCAGGTGGTTCGGCACCCACGCCGGTTCCGGTTTCACGGTGCTGGCCGCGACACAGGCCAGGATCTCGGCCTCGGACCACTCCGGGGTAGGCGAGGTCGCGAAGGCAACGACGGTGCTCACCGCGCACCACCTCGCCGCGGGCTTTCACTGGCCAGCCACATTCCGGCCAGCTGCGAGAGCCGGTCGTAGAGCGGGGCGCCGGACTCCTTCACACCGTGGCGGCCGTTGTCACGCACGATCAGCACGACGTACTCGTGCGTGTAGGCGTGCCGCCACACGTGCAGCACTTCGCCGTCGGCGCGATGGCTCTGCTGGGCGTGCGCGAGGTCCGGCTCGGCTTCGCGCAGCATGGCCATGAACCCGCAGTCGCCCACGGGCACCGGAACGGCCGGGCGTTCCGGCCGGTCGGTGGCAGCCAATGCCAGCGTCGGCAGCTCGTTCTCCGACAGGGTGGCGATCATCGCCTTCACATCCTTGGATCGATTGGGAATTGCTCCTTGCCCTCCGGGGGCGGCTGCATCCAGCCCCGGAAGTCCTCTGCGGCAGCATGACGCGGGCGCGCCGGCGGGTCGTAGCGATGCAACCCTTCAAGCGTTCGCGTCATCAGCGCGAAATGCGGCGACGGGTTGTCCGGGTCCTCGGTCGGCCACTGGATCGGGCCGGTGTACGCCTGGGCGGGCAGGTGCGTGCCGGGAGCGCGGCGCTCCAGGGGGCTGTCGGGGAACGGGGAGTCGGTCATGGCGTCCACCGCGCTCTCGAGGCGGCGTGGTCGACGGCGCCGGGCCGCCGCTTCGCTTGACCTGCAAGGGGAATCTCGGCCGGGCCGCGGTGGGGCGGGGAGACGGAGGTATGGCCGAATTGCGTGCGGAGGACGTCGACGTCGGGGGGCAGATCGGGCAGCTCCGGTGTGGCCTCGTCCGCTGCGGGGAGGTTGACGCTGAGCTTCGCCACGCACCGCTCACACGGCATTCCCTCGCCGAAAGCTGTGAACTCGAGCTGAGCACGAAGCAGCCGGGCTCCGCAGGCAGCGGTCAGGGACTGGGCCAGCAGGCGGCCCGCAACGATGCCGATGGCGTGTATCTGCCGCTGCGTCTCGCCGACCAGGCCACGTCGATACCGGGCGAACAGCACGATCAGCTCGGTAGCGCCCTGCTTATCGACGGGCAGCACCATCCAGGAGGCCCACGATTCGTCGTCGACGGTCGCGGCGAGTTGAGCGAGCCGCTCAGCTTCGTCGGTCGAACACACGGCACGTTCCACCGGGGCACCCCCGACACAGCCGCGCACCACAAACGGTGCTGCTGTCCTGACTAGCTCTTCCATCACGGCTCCCGTTGCCGGTTGGTCGCGGCGACCCCTGCAAGTCGGGGGCAGGCAGAGAGCCGCCGCAGTCTCTGTGCGTCGGAGGAAGGCCAGCTCAACGCTGTTGGGGGCCACCGGAGCGGGCCTTCCTCCAACCTGTGAGCCGGTCGGGGTACCTTCGCTTGCACAGCACCCCGACGGCTATGTAGAACATATTCCAAGAATATGTTTTGAATAGTCAAGAGTGCCGATCGGGTGAACGGCCGCGAGGAGCGGTCTGAGAACGGGCTACAGGGGCACGGAGAGTGGTCCAGGTCCAGAAAGGTGGATGCAGATGAGCGGAGACGGAGCGGTCAGCCCAACGCTGCGTCGACGGCGTCTCGGCAGGCAGATCCGCGATCGCCGAACCGAACGCAAGATGTCCGGCACCGAGTTGGCCAAGCGCATCGGCGGGATCAACCAGGCCAGGCTGTCCAGGGTCGAGAGCGGCAAAGCCACCCTCACCAAAGTCCAGATCCGCAAGATGACCGAGGTTCTGGAGCTTTCGTCTGAGCAGGCTGAATTGTGGTACGAGCTGTGGCAGGAGGGCGATCAGCTCGGCTGGTGGTCGGAATACGCCGACGTCATCCAGGAACACGGCGAGATGCTGGCCGGGCTGGAATCCGACGCCGCACACATCAGGCAGTACATCGAGGCGTTCATCCCCTTGATGCTGACGACCGAGGAGTACAGCCACGCCGTCGTGTACTCCTCGCAGAACACCAAACCCTCCGACATGGCGCGCAGCGTCGAGTTCCGCATGAAGCGCCAGCACCGGCTCAACGACCCCAACTTCCGCTACACCGTCGTGATCGCAGAAGGCGCCCTGCACCGCCATGTCGGCGGCCGCGAAGTCCTGGCCCGGCAACTGCGGTACCTGCTCGACACCCAGTGGACCGCCACCGTTGAGGTGCTGATCGTGCCGTTCGAGGCCGACGTCTACGCCGCGCAGGGCATGAGTTTCGAAATCATGGAGTTCGCCGATCCCGAAGACCCCGAGTGTGTGTTCATCGAGTTCGCCCCAACGAGCGGGTTCCTGGAGAAGCCCTCCGAGCTGCGCTACTACAACAACATGTGGAGCGTGGCCGCCAGCAAGGCACTCGACGTCGAACAATCCCGCGAGCGCATCGAGAAGGTCTGGGCGGATCTGATCTTGTGACCAGGGCGCCGTTACGGTGATCCGGCGCCGCATCCCCCGCGCGTTGCGTGATGCGGGGTGATGCGGACAGAGCTGACTGGCCCTCCAGCCGGGACGCCTGGTCAGCTCGCCCGTGAAGAGTGAGGAGAAGAAGATGGCAGCAGAACAGCCGCCGCTCGACGCGCTGCGCGACGGCGACTACATCAAATCCAGCCGCTCGCCGCAGAGCCAGCCCGACTGCGTGATGCTCTACGCGACGGACGGCTGGATCGGTGTCCAGGACAGCAAGGAGTACCCCGACAAGCCGAAGGACAAGCGGACCACGCTCGGCTTCACCAAGTCGGAGTTCACCGCTTTCCTGGAAGGCGCGAAGAACGGCGAATTCGATCACCTGATCGCCTAACCGCCGTGTAGCTCGGAAACACGAGCGGAGGCCCGCGCCGGACTCGTCGGCGCGGGCCTCCGTCGTTGGTAGCCCCGGTACTGCTCAGCAGCGTCACGGCTACCGTAGCCGCAGATCATCCCCCACCGACTCACGTGGTGTAACAAGCTCACACGGCACCGGCAAATGCCGCGTGGGCTGCTCGTTCCAGACCTGGCCATCCAGCTGGCGGCCCGCCGCCTTCTTGTCGACTTTGGACATCCACCAGGCGCTCGTCGACGGCACGGCGGGACACCGTCACGCCGCGGCAATCCCAGCGGCTTGGCTTGGACGCCGTTTTCCAGACAAACAATTCTTGCTGACCTGGGCCGTCGTGGCGGGTTCAGATCCGCAGGAACTCCGTGTTGCGCGTTCGCCACCGGGCGGCGTAGCCGGCCAGGCCACGCGGATTGCTCGGCGACCTCGAACTCGCCGAGCTGAGGCATCGGGTCGTGCCACGGGAATGGTCCAGCCCTTCGTCGAAGTGGGTTGGTGGGCGAGAACGAGGTGTCCGCATGCGTTAGTCAGGGGCGCGAGGATCGCCGGCGAGCCGGGCACGGCGGAGCATGTTGTACAGCGCGCCCTCGGTCATCCGCAGTGCGCTGGCCAGGTCGCGATGGCTGCGAATGCCCTGTTCACGCAGGTGCTGGAACTCATGGAGGACTTCGTCGCGGTTGCGGCGCAGCCGCGGATATAGCTCGAGTTCGCCGTGGCGCAGCACGACCACGTAGCACCCGGCGCAGAGGCCACGGGATTTGTGCGCGCGCCCGCCGCGGGCCACGTTCCGGGTCATCGCCATCGATCGCTTGCACCGGGCGCAAGGACGCTGCGCGGCCGTGCCCATCACCGGGCGCCAGAGCAGGTCACGAGCATCTGGATCTCGAACCCGCCCAGCCCGGCGCGGGTCGGGCCGATCGCCGGCAACAGGTTGTCGTCGCGCAGGTGACCGTTCCGCTGCACCTTGACCGGTCGGATGTAGCGGCTGCGGATGCGCTCAAGCAGAGCCTCCGCCGGACTGGGTGCCGCGGTCATCGCGCGACTACCTCCTGGTGGCGCAGCGCGGCCGGGCCGTAGTCCCGGTAGCGCCGCTGCTGGCCTGGCACGATTGCCGTGGCCGGCCGCACCGGGTCGATATCCCGGTCGTAGATCCGCCACCCGCGGTGCATCGCCTTCGCGTCGTACATCGCGATATCCGCGGCCGCGAACGCTTCCTGCACCACCGACGTCCACAGGTCTGCCTCGGCCTCGTCCGGTGCGTCCAGGCTCCAGGTCGGCAGATCGCACAGCCACACCAGCCCAACTGAGACGCCGATGTTCAGCTCACCGACATCCGGCACCTCGACCGGTGCGGTGACCATCTCGACCAGACGTTCCATCTGCTCGTGCAGCGCCGCGAGGGTCAACGTGGTCAGGACGGTGAACTCGTCACCGCCCGGCCGGGCGAGCAGGGCATCCTCCCCAAACTCGGTCATCAGCCGCTGCCCGACGGCCCGCAGGACCGCGTCGCCGACAAGGTGGCCGAGGCTGTCGTTGATCGCCTTGAAGGCGTTCAGGTCGAGCAGCAGAAAGGCGTTCGCAGTGGCGGCCCGCTGCGCCGCGCAGGCGTCCCAGCCCACACGAGTCAGCAGCCCGGAAACCGGGTCGACGAGCGAGTGCTCCAGCTTGCTGCTGGCGGCCTCCAACTCGGTAGCGGCGGTGAACAATTCGCTGGTGCGCCGCCGCAGCCGCTGGCCGGTAACGAACCAGCCAGCGGCCGCAGCCGCAGCGGCGACAGCCGCAGTGGTGGGGAATGTGCGTGACATCGTGTTCTCCTCGAGTTCGATGCCGAATCCCGCCCGCCGCGGCGCGGCGATCGCAGGATTCGCGCTGTTCAAGCGGCGTGTTGTTCGCGTTGGCCGAAATCCCCGGTGATCTCCATGCAGGGCCAGCACGTGCGCGTCAGCGTCGAGACGCACCGCGGCTGCACCTGTCCGCAACGCCGGCAAGTGCGGCGCGCGAGCATGGCTTTCTCCACCGAGGCCAGGACGGCCGGAGTCACGGCGCGCCGGTCGCGCGCCAGGTCAATGCGGTAGAGCTGAGCGATCTCCCGGCGGCGAGCGGCCTTGCGGTGCCGGAAGACCAGCAGCCCGTACGGGTCCTGCGGGCCGATCGACTTCGGCTGCGGCAGATCACGCAGTTGCGAGCGGGTGGCCAGCCCCCGCGGGGCATGCCCCCATTCCCACGCCGGCAAGCCATCGACCCACTCGTCGACGGTCCAGTACGTCTCGTCCCAGAGCTGGATCATGTCCCCGGCGACGCGAAGCGCGGTGACGGTGCCCAACGCCGGTCACCTCGCTACCGGCGCCGGGCGCCGGGCTTCCGGAGCAAGAACCCCCAGCTCGACTTCTCGCCAGACCGCGAACGCCTCGGCCTGGCCCTCCAGATTCCGTGCCCGATTCGGGTCGCCCACAAGCCACGCGCTGGCGACCTCCAGCTCGAAACGCTCCAGCAGCTGGCCCAGCGCGGCGACCCGTTCCGCCGGATCGGCCGTCGCGTACAGCTGGCCGATCCAATACTCGGTGTTGTTGCGCTTGCGCTGGTGAGAATGATGAAACCGTTGCAATGCAGACGACATGGCCTGCTCCCATTCCATGCAGGCCCGCAGCGTTCGCCGAGCACAGAAGCGCCATCAGCGCCCCTCGCCCAAGCCGCCGCAGGGCTGGGCGAATTCAGGCGAGCAAGGTACGGACGCGCTCGACGTCCACCAGGACTGGCCGCAGATGGCACGGGGACCGAGGCGACGACTTCGGTCCGTCGACAACGCGGTCGACGACCTCCGAACCCGGCAGGCTTGGCGATGTCGCTACTCTTGGTGCATCGTTCATAGTGCGCGTCTTTCCCTTCGGATCGGTTGGGGTCGCGTTCGATGCCCTGGTGGGCACAAACGGGGCTGCATCCCCGCCCACCAGGGCATTCGCCTGTCAGGACCGGATCGCGCTCTCCAACGCGTCCAAGGTCTCGTCGTTCTCGGCGTGCTCGGACCACACACTCACCAACTGCGCGACCGTCTCGGGATACGACCCCAGATCCAACAGCGGCTGGATCAGGTCCCCATATAGCGCCGACATCTCCTTCGCCGACCGCGTCTCCGGATCGGCCAGCAGATCAAGCACGTCACCGGCGACGTCCTCCAGCTCTGGCCACGCCCCGCAGGGACGCTGCTTGCCCTCGACCTTCGCCCGAGCGGCCTCGGCCAGGCGCAGGACGATCCGCGCGCCTTCGATGTGCTCCTCGATGATTTCGGCGCGCTCGGTCGGGGTGAAGTTGCTCAGGTTGCCGTCGACCGGGTCGTTGAACACCTGCCAGGCGACCGCCGCCTCCCCCATCGCGCCCTCGGCCAGCCAGGTCAGCGCCGCCGCGTGCAGCGACAGGTCCGACGTCGAAAGCAGCGCCTGCATCGCAACAAGCCCCAGTGCGGAATGCCGCTCATAGAAGTCCAGAGCCTGCTGGGCGGTGATCTCACCAGCCCACTGCTCCGGATGAATCGTCGTGGTCATCTTGCTGTTCCCTTCGGATCAATTTCCGTTGGCGACCGGCTGCATCCGGACACCTACAGCTGTGTGCTTCTACTGTTCAGCCAGCTAGCCCGCGATCTTCAAGTTGTTCATGATGCGTTCTTCCTAGATCTGGGAGGCCAGGTAGGCCGCCGGTGAATCGGCCTCGTCGGCGATGAAGTCCAGGTCGTTGTCGGACAGGTCGTCGACTAGCTCGTACCAGGCGTCCTCGATTCCGTCATGCTCACCATCACCGGCGTCGTTCAGCCGATGGCACAGGCACCAAAGGCGTTCTCGTCGTCGAGGACCGCCTGAGCAACATCCGCGTCGTCGCTGTTCCATGTGTTCTGCACCAGTTCGGTGACGAGCTCGTGCAACCTGGTCTTGCGCATGGGGTCCTCTCCTTTGTCTTGGTTTCTGGGTTGACGACGCGGTTGATCAGCGGTTTGCGAGCCTGGCGCGGCTCCAGCAGCGGAAGGTGATCCGCTCACCGGACGTTGTGTGGGTGAACACCCGGAGGAAGCGGCTGCAATGAACGCTTGCCACCGCCCCCGGCGTGCTCTCGTAACCCTTCAGACTGTCGCCAGGACGAACCTTCGACGCCCTTACGGTCATCACGATCGACCAGTCCCTTCTCTCTTGTTTTCGATCACAGTAAGTAACGTATTGCCTGTTCAAAGGCTTGCGGACTCACCAGCGGTAGGGATTTGAACGGCTGGGAGGCGGCTGCTGCCAGTAGCGCCGACCTTCATGCCTACTCCTGGTAGGGGCCGCTGCATCGGGGCGCAGCGCAGCGCTGCGGTGCTGGCGTGCTCGCGTCGCAGCCTTCGATCGGTTACCGCGAACATGGAGAAGAGGCCGCTCAGGCAGGCAAATCCGAGAACCGGTTCGTCGGCAACGAAGCTCAGGGCCGACATGCTGCTCGTGAATGCCATAAGACCAGCGAGGCGCCGAACAGCAGTGTCCTCCGGTAGCGGATCGCCGGTCGACGGGAGTTCATGCTGCTTGTACCTGGTCTTCGGTGAGGTACGCGCCGAGCTCATGGCGGCCTGCGGCGGCATACTCCGCGGCGGCCAAGCGCTCCCACAGCCGTGCCCAGATCGGGTACGCCTCTCCTATCGCCTGGTAGATCATGGCGACGTGGCTACGCAGCTCGGCCGCCTCCAGGCGTTCGGAAGCCGACAAGGTCGTGCGCTCCTCGAGCGTCGCAGCCGCCGCCCGCTGCTGTTGAGCAATCTTGAACAGGTTCTCGGCGCGCACCTGCCCAGCTCGCAAAGACGTGATAGACACTGAAAGTCTCCTGGGATCGTTCAAACGGTGTCAGGGGCTTTGTGGTTCTGGCCGGGGCGGTCGTCATGTGGAAGTGGTCTTCCGCCTCGGTCAGGACGAACTACCTCACTCGGGCTTGTTGCTGGCTTTCACCTGCCTGATCATCTCGGCGTCCGGTACCGGCACCATCGCAAAGAACGGCTTGCCCTGCCGGTAGACGATGAACTGTTCCCCGTTCCGGAAAACACGCTCACCGAGCTCGGAGAGCTGGGCGCGTACGTTCTGCATGGTCACCTGACCTGAACTCTCGACTGCACTCACAGGAAAGACTTTAAAGTCCTTAATCTTTACATGCAAGCGGTGGCAGTTACTCCGATTGGAGATTCGTACGTGCGCGCGCACCCGCACGTACGACTGGCGCCTGTCAAGTGCGCGCGTACGCTGGTGAGTTCCCAGTTGGCGAGGAAAGCTACGGGGCATGACCACTTCCAAGGCCAGCGACATTGAGGGGCCGGAACCGACTCAGCTCCCCCTCTATCGGCTCCCAGTTCGCCCCCAGCCCCAGCAAAGGCTCCAAATGGGCCATCCACGCCAAGAATGCCCGCAGCGCCTTCCCGATGTTGAACAAAGCCTTCGAGAAGGTCGACGACCGCGCCAACGACGTCGCCGAGGTCCTGCGGGTCGCCGGCGATGCTCTCCCGGATAGCGACGTGATCGCCATCGCCCACGGGATCGCCGATCGGACCGGACGCCCCATCGAGGATGTTGAAGCGGCCGCTGGTGTGAAAGCTCGACGGCTGAGTCACCAAGATTGACCTAATCCGCCCGCGCGTATTAGATGCACGCGAGCAGTTCGCAAAGGGGCCGCTTTGCCTTCCAGGTGAGCCGAGGGGTGGCGAGTCGACTTCGAGGTGACTCTTTTGGTCAACCCAGTTCGAATCTCCGTCGATCCGGCAAATTGGGCGCGACACGCCATGACCCGATCATGTGAACCGGGATCAATGTGCTGTAGGTTGCCGGACATGGACCTTCAGGATGCTCCCGTCGAAGTTTTTCGCAGGAAGCAGCCGAGCTATCTTGCGGCTGTTAGCGCAGGTAGTCACGTCGGTCTGAGCCGTCGCGGCACGAAGATCGGCGTTATCGTGCCACCTGAAGATCACCGTCGCGCTACGTTCGCGGCCAGCGCCGTGGATGGCTTGGCGCAGCTCTCAGAGCAGAAGGCATGCGACATCCGGACTGTGTCAGCTCAAGCCTTTCGCGAGAAGCTGTCTGACTGGCTCGATGCCGTTGAACAGGACGGCATCTCCCTCGCCATCACGAAACACAGGGAGCTCTTGGGCGTCTTCATGCCGAATGGCGACTACGAACACGCCATGTTCGCCGTCCGCATCATGGACGGCCTGGCCCGGCTCGCCGAGGCTGACGGCCCCAACGACCTAAACGCTTTCGCTGCGCGCGTTACCGAGGAGATGTCTCATCACCGGGACAACCTCGACGGGCAACAGCAGTTGGTCCTCGAGGAGGTGGCAAAAGCCTCGTAAACGCCTTCGGGGCGGTCCCCGTAGGGACCGCCCCGGCAAGTTTGGAAGGCGCTGTTACACGCCCGAGTTCTGACGAACCACCCAATTAGTCACTCACTCGGACACTCCAACTGGCCTCACCAGCCAGAGCGCCCTACTCCAACTTCAGTTCACAACCCGAATATCGGCTTCGCACCAACATCCGACATATCCACCGGATGAGCTCGGGCACCACCCCTTGCTCGTCCAGCGAAGTCCAGTGCTTGCGACACCGGCCTTCGCATAACCCCGAACCTTGCGGTTCGGAGAAAGAAGCCCCTCGTCGTGCCAACAACACGGCGCTTCTGGTGGGTCATCATACCCACCACCCGAAGCGCGGTCTACTCGCGCGCGCTCGAGAACACTCGTGTCGCGCCAGCTTTCTCCCTGCTCACAGGCCATTTGCCTGCTGCTGAGCCGCAGTGTGACCTCCGTTTCCCCAGGTCACCGGCCGGCGAGTCACGGGCGGTGGTTGTGTGACCACCGCAGTAGCCCCCGGCGAAGCCGTTTCCCCTGTTCAGCGCCGGACATGCAGCAAATGTCACCGCGCGCCGGGCCGCGCGAGGTTGCCGCAATCGGTGGGCGATGGGCTGATGCCGGTCAACGAGCTGCTGGTGTGTGATCGTTGCTGGCACGCCGCCGGGGGCGAGGACGCCGTGGTGACCACGATCGACGAGGACGGCCATCTGACGGTCGATCTGGAGGGCACGGCCGAGTTCGAGGCATTGGTGGCCGCGGTCGAGGAATACGACGCGCGGCACCCAATCGACCGGTGCCTGATCGAGGCGGGCATCCGGTGGGAAACACTGCGGTGGATCGCCATTCCCGCGCGGTGCGACCTGGTGCGCTACGTGCTCGAGCGCGTTCCGCCGCGCTATAGCCGGCTGGCCTTGTCCCCGGATGCCTGGATGGAGGCCGTCGCGGCCCACATCGAGCAGCAGACCGGGCCAGGCCAGGAGTTCCGCTATAACCCGAAACGACGGCGCTGGTGGCGCATCGCGAACGTGCTCCGTTGCTGTTCAGACTGTCAGGGCCGACCGCTGACCTGGGTGTCGCAGGAGGAGATCGCGGCCGCGGTCGGCTGTTCGACGCGCACGGTGCGGCGCTGTGTGGCGTGGCTCCAGCGCGAGGGACTGCTACACGAAGTGCTGCCTGGTCTGGAGAAACTGGCGCGCCAGTTCGTTCCAGACGACGAGACCGCCGCTGAACAGGCCGAACGTGAGGCCCGCGCGGCGGCCGCCGAAGCTGCGGAGGACGCGGCGGTCGCTCGCGCGATGGCCGAACTGGACGCGGTACGCGGCGGCCTGTTCGGCGACCAGGCCGCCGAGGCCGCCGCCGATGCCCTCTCCCCCGAGCACGCGGCCGCCCTGGCCGCGGTCGAGGAGCTGGAGCAGGGCTGGGTTCAGCTGGTGCCGGTCTACGAGCTCAGGACACCCATGAGCGCCGCTGAGCGGGCCGAGGAAGCCGCCATCACCCGCGCGCACACGAAGCTGTCTGACTCCCCCGGCGACGCCCTGGCGCGGCACTACATGGCCGAGCTGGTGCCGGTGGCCAACGCCGGCGTCTACCGCGAGCTGTTCGCCATCGGCCACGACGGGCAGCTGACCCGCCTGACCGGCACCGACGCCGCAAACGCCGTGACCAGCGGAAATGCAGTCGGTCTGCTTCGTCCTGATCAATTTGGCCACCCCCCGAAGGTCATACTTAATGATCTATTGGAGTCCAGTAGCAAACAGACTGTGGATAACCGACCGGCTTCGCCGGGCTCAGACCAAAAGGGGTTCCGGCCGAGCCAGAAAGGCGCCGATTCGGCCGTCAACGGACGAACACGGCCATCGGAGGGTGATCGACCCAAGGCGCAGCAGAGCGAGGCCGTGCGGGCTGCTGAGTGGCTTCTTCGGTCGCGGCTACATCCGGTGCTCTGCGAGGACGTCTCGGTGCGCTGGCTGGCGAGCCTCATCCGCGGCAGCCGGCTGCTCTCCGAGTGGCGCTGGACCTGGGACGACCTTGCCGACTTGATCCACGGCGTGCCCGAATACCCGCACCTGCCCTACGACATCCGCAACTCGCCTGGCTGGATCAAGGCGAGGTTCAAGCGTGCGATCCCGCAGCTGCCCCCGGCCGCCCTGCGTCGACGGCTCGCCGAGCCGGATACCGACCGGGCGCTGCTGCTTGAGCACGCCCGGCTCCTCGGGGCGCCGGATCGGGTTCTCACGTTGATCGCTTCCGATGACGAGACCAGCCAGCACCACCGCGACCAGGCCGAACGCGCCCAGCTTGCCGACGGGGCTGCCAAGCGTGCCGCGATCGACAACTGCCCGTTGTGCGACGAATACGGCTGGCTGACTACGGACCCGACCGACCCGGCTGCACCGGATGTCCGGTGCAACCACGACCTCAGCACCGGTGGCTGGTGATCCGATGTCGTGTTCACCAGTCGCCGTAGGTGCAGACCGGCCCGCATTCACCGCGGGCATGGGGACCGTGGGGCCCGAAGTGAGCGCGGATGTCACGGGTGCGCTGAGCATCCTCCTGCTCTTGCCGACGAACGTTGTCCACCCAGCTCAGGGTGCGCGGCGGAGCACCGTTTCGCAGCTCGTCGCAGCGCGGGCAGACACCGGCCTCGGCCTTGCGGCCGAAGGGCAGCGGCTTGCCGGGGTCGCTCGGGTTGCAGGTGTGAACCGTCTTGCTTGGCGAGGTCGTCATCGCGGGGCTCCTGTCGCATCTGCTCTGCACACCGGGTCGGACCACTCGATTAAACGACGTTTAAACCTTGTTGACACCAGTCTTGACTACATTGGCGAAACGGTGTTTAATACTGACAGTACGACGGAACGCCAGCACAGGGCGATGGAGGTCCACGATGGCGAACAAGATCCTCTTCGACGAGAACCCCGACGGTCAGTTCCCCTCGACGCTCGACCGCACCGAGGGGCGGCGGTACTCGGTGCTCGGCCCGATGGACAACAAGGGCAAGACCGACCCGAACGGCCACTACAAGGCGTGGATCACGAGGAGGCAGAGGAGCTGGATACGGGAAGCCGGGACGAGATGCTGAAGCTGATCAGCGAGGCGCCGAACGACCGCCTCTCCTGACTCCACGGCCGGCGGGGCCCAGTTGCTCCGCCGGGCATTCAGCGGCGGCCCAACGGCGGAGGCGAACCAGGTCAGAAGTGATGTTGATCGACTTCGGATCAGTGACGCCGAGTAAATGCCAAGCGGATCGACATGGCGTTTCGCGCGGATACGCGTCATCACAGGTGCCCGTACGCGCAGGCCCGCGCGCGTACGCACACGCGTGACGCGCGTACGCGCGCGCGCGAATCTAGGTATATCACACACGAGACGTACGAAAGAATAGCCAATTGATCGCCAAGGTCGTTTGGCGTTTAGAACGCCAAAGTTGGCATTCCATGATCGACAACTTGGCGATTCCGTGATCACGTGCGGTGACCGGTCGTGGTCGCCCTAGAGGGATTCACTGCCGGAGAAAGGCAGGAGAAACATTGTTGACGCGAACGTTTCAACGTTGTTGAATCGTGCTGTGAACGACACGACGAACCGACAGCCGCCGCCCGAACTTCCCGGTCCGGATGCCGATCCCCTCGCCTACGCCAAAGCCGTGCACGAGCTCGAGGACTGGCTGCGCGGCGAGTCGAAGATCGCCGACGAAGCCGCCTGGCGCTACGGCAAGCAGCGCGGCATGAACGAGACGGCGATCGGCGCCGCGACCGGGCGCACGGCCCAGCACGTCTACAAGGTGCGCAAGCGGATCGAGAACGCCAGGAAGGGCGGTGAGAGCCAGGAATGAGCGAGCGAACGGGTACGGCGCACCAGCTCGACGTCCCGCCATCAAGGGCACGAGGTGACCTGCGCCCCATCACCCGTGCTGAATCGCCATAACTCCTGTTCAGAGCCATCAACAACCCAGGAAACCGCCAAAACGGCGACCCGGAGCATCGCCTCCTACAGCACGCCCCGGATCGCCAACCCCACCAGCAGTGAGGTGAGCCCCAGTGTATTCAGATCCGGCCTGGCCGCTGTCGGCCAGCACGTCCGCTCAGGCGCTCTACGTCCATTGCAAGTCCGCCGTTCAGGACGCATTTCACCAGCTCAGGCACGATGACCAGCCCGCCGCGGCGGCAGCCCTGACCTGGCAGCGCACTCCGCCGACCTCCTCGCCGCGCAGATCCGCGAGTTCGCGGTGCGTTTCCGGCCGGGAAGCGCCGAGCGCCTGGCCGTCGACGCCCGTGCCGACCGGTGGGCGAACATCGCCCACACCCATGGTCGTTGGGCAGTCGAAGCCAGCACCGGCTCCACCCTGGAGGTGGCGCGGTGAACAGCCTGGACGTGTCAGTCGACGTCGACCCCAGAACCGCTGAGCTGGCGCGCCGCCAGGCGCTCGACCCAGCGATCGCGGCCTCTGTCCTGGAGGTCGTCGACCGCGAGATCGCCATCTTGAGCAGCGCCTACCTGGTCGAGGTCGCCTACTACGTCGAGGCGGTCCTGCTCCAGCAACACCGCGCCGCATCGGGACCGATCACCGAAGACGCGGCCGTGCTGCTCGGTCACCGACTCGACATCAGCATCCCGGCATACCTGGCCTGAACAGCGCGGACTGGAGATCAGAATGACGATGAACATGTCACGCGCCGATGCCGAACGATGGTATGCGGCCCGCTCGCTGACCGACCTCGGCCAGCTGACCGCGGCCTGGCTCGAAGGCGAGCTCGAGTCTCAGCCGGGCTACGTCCCCGGCAACGGTCCTGACGAGGAGACCAACGAGCTCGTGCCCATCCTCGCCGCGGTGAACCGTGCGGGCTACCTGACCATGTGCTCACAGCCCGCCACGAGCCGCAGCTCGGCTACAACGGCCGGCCCTGGTCGCAGCGAGCGGCCGTCGACAGGCTCGTCGACGCCGACACTTCCGAGGATCTCGTGAACAGCGCAAACGCGGCCGGGCTGGTGGTGATCCACTACGCCGAGCCCCGCCGGCCGTTCCGGCCACGAGGCGCCTGGGTGGACGTCACCCGGTACCGCGCTGACGACCACTGGGTCGTCACCACCGGATTCGGAACCCACTTGTCCCGCCGCGACCTGCGGTTTCACTTCATGGAGTGCCATCGCACCGCGATCCACGCCCTCTATCGTGCCCACCAGGTCACGGTCCTCGCCTCCGACTACGGGGCCGACTCGACCGTCCGGGATGTCCTTCAACACTGGGCCGACACGCACGCCTGAACAGCGCAAACACCGTCACCACGCATCGAACGGAGACCACGATGAACACCGACTACGAGCGCATCCGGGTGTGCTCCTTCCACGAGGCCGGCCACACCGTCGCGTTCCTCGAACACGGCGTCGCGCTGAAGCACGTCACGATCACCGTCCCCGGCTTCTTCTCCGACGGAAGCGGCTACACCCTGCCCAAGACCGGACAGATCCCGTACGAGGCCGACATGATCTGCACGATCGCCGGCACCGTCGCCGAGCAGATGCTCTACGACGAATGGGGTCACAGCACGGGCAAGGCCAAGCGGCTCGCCGCACCCGGAGTTCGTGGAACGGGCGGCGACCTGGAGATCATTATGGAGATCCAGCAGTACACCACCTACACCCTCGCCGATGCCGAGAAGGCCGCCCGAACGCTGCTCATGAACAACTGGCAGCGAGTTCAGCGCACCGCCGAAGAGATCGCCCGCTACGGCAAGGTGCCCGGCCACCGCCTCGCACGAATCGGCTGAACCCCCTGTTCAGAGCCATACTGACGCTCGCGAAGCCCGCATGACGGCCATCGCAGGCCCAGGACGCGGCGTATTCGCGCCCGACAAAGGCTCGTGAGCTCGCTCGGCGACGGCCACCGTGCGCCGCAGCGGCAGCAACCGTCAGGAAATCCCGTTCGTCGGTGGGAAGGTGACCACTCCATCCCGCCGGCGAACGACTTCTGGCGTACCAGCCCGGCTTGCGCCTCCCGTGCGACCCCGTCGAGCTCCCGCCGGGTGTCTCCCGCAGGGCAACGCATCGAGCATCAAGGCGACACATCACTGTTTCCCCTGTTCACAGGCATGATGACGCGCCCTGAACCCTGCCTCGGCCTGATAAATGGGGTGAATTGCCGGATTTGCCCCATCGTTGGTCACGGCTGGCGCCGACTCGTCGACGTGAACACCTGGCTGCGTGTGCAGTGCGGGCAGACGTTCGGCTCGTCGAACCGCGCCACACCCGGCCCGCGGGGGCGACATGGACGCCAACTCCCGCACCGCGAGGCCGGGCCGCGGCCGTCCGGCCGCGACCGGGTGACAAAATCTCGTCACCATCGCCAACGGGACCAGCTGAAGGGTGCTCCGAGGTCGTTTTCCCTGTTCAAACGGGGTTATTCGGGGGTATCGGCGTCCGATTTGCCGGCCCTGCGAACGGGCGCGGTCGGACTACGCTTCGCCGTCCGTACCGCCAGCGGGCACTTCGGCGTGCACCGGGCGCTCGAATAGGGCGGCCGAGCGAGTCCTGAACTCCGGCACGATCCGCACCGGGCGGAACCCCAGGTGCTCGTAGTAGTCGTGCAGATCGGTGTTCGTGGTCCAGGCATCCAGCCGCACGTAGCGCTTGCTGCGTTGCTGGGCGATGCTATCGGCGTGGTCGAGCAACACCTTGCCCAGGCCGCGTCCCCGGAACGCCGGATCGGTGATCATGCGGTGCACCATGACGGATTCGTGCAGTTCAGAGGCGGTCCACAGACCCGGATTGGCCCACTCGTCGATGGCGATCGTTGCGGCCGGGACGCCGTCGACGTCGGCGATCCAGGTCTCGCCCGCGGCGATCGACTGCCGCACGCGGTCGACGAACGCTTCCACCGACAGGCCGGCGTCCGACCATTGGTCAGTTCCCTTGGTCGCCAGCCAGTCCGCGGCCTCTTGCCGCCATCGCACGATGAGCGGCACCTCGTCCGGCGTGGCGGGGCGGATCGTCACGGTCAATGGGCACGCGCCGAGTCGTTCGCGCTGTTCAGAGCGTTGCGGATGAGTGCGAGCCCCTGTTCGTCGCCGAGTTCGTGAATGATTCGGTTCCGGTCGGCGGCGAACCGCCGGCGCGTGGCCCGTGTGATCCGCTCACCGGTGCTGGCGATCCGCACGAAGTCGGTGATCCAGGTCCCGATGGGGACAGCCAGACGCTCAGCTTCCTCCCTGGAGGCAGGCCGGGCGTGCTCCAGGTGCACGAACGAGGTCTCCTGATAGCCGCGCTCCCTGAGTCGCTGCATCGTGCCACCGGGAATGTCCTGCGGGGAGTCGATCCCGGTGGCCTCCGCTAGATCCCTCGGGAAGTGGCTGATCTCCCAGGACCAGGGCTCGCCGTCGAGGGACTGGATGAGACTGCGTGCCACCACCCACGAGTTCGGCTCGATACCGAGCCAGCCGGCGACCTCCGGGGTGGCTGGCACGATCTGCATCTCGAACTTCTTCTCAGCCTGGCGGCCGGCACGCTCAGCCGTCTCCACGAACACGTCCGCGCTGGAACGCCGCGGGCGATCAGGGCGGATCGAATCTGTCACGACGTGGTCGAGGATCTGACGGTTGCGGACGATCGTGCCCCGGCTCGTCGCCGTGAACACCAAGTTCTCCTTCGCCAGCTCGCTAACGGCGCCGCGGGTCGTAGTGACGGACACGTTGTAAAGCGCCGCGAGCTCGGCGTGGCTAGGCAGCCGCTGACCAGGCGCCCACTTGCCAGCGCGGATGTCGGCGCGCAGCTTCTCGGCGATCTGCCGGTACTGCGGTTCGGTCACCTGGATGCCCCTTTCTTGTGTTTCGTACAAGAAACCTACCTCAACCTGTTGACAGGTACTATCCGCGAGGTGTTTATTACACAAAACACATCGCGTCACGCGATGTATGCATAGTAATGACGATGCGAGAGTGGAGGGAAGAACCCAGATGACCAGCATCATCAGCTCGGGGAACGCCCAGGCCAGCGGTGCTCGCTCCTGGAAGCCGCGGCCGTCCCGGCCGAGCTCCGTGGACCCGACCGCTCCCGAGCTTCTGGCTATGGCCAGCGGCACCTGCCAGGACTGGCGCAGCGAACCGACCATCCGTGACCTGCGTGCAGCAGACCGAGAGGTCCCCGCCCTGCTCGCCGAGTTCGGCGCGCTCTACATGGAGCAGCTGTCTCAGCTGGAGATCGAGGGCCGCCTGGCGCGCGCGACCGACAACCGGGAGTGGTCCGACGAGGTCGAGCAGCGCATCTACGACGTCTGGGACTCGGTCGGTCACCTCTCCATCGGGACCTGACCTGTCGCACTCCCCCGATGCCACCCAGAAGCCGGTGAACAGGAGAAATACGCGATGACTGCCCTCGATGAACGGCCCCGGAACGGGCACGTGTTGCCCGACGAGCTGCCGGTCGGCGCCCTCCCCGCCCAGACCAACCCGGCGGGCAACTCCGCCCAAGCGGTCAGCACCGCGCCGGACCTCGATCTGGGCCTGCTCACCGCTGAACAGCTCGACAAGGCGATCGCCAGCGCCACCAGCGTCGTCGAGCGGCAGGACGTCGACGAACTCTTCACCGCGAAGAACGCCGACGAGATCGAGGCAAAGCGCGAGGTCTGCCGCGAATTCCGGACCGACATGCTTGAGGTCGAGCGTGAACGCAACGCGGCGGTGGTAAGCCGTGCTCGCGCCGAGTTGGACGTCGAGAATAGGCTCGCCGCACAGACCCTGCGGGACGAGCTGGACGCCAGCAAGGCCCGCGCCCTGCTCAAGCGGATGACCAACCCGGTCGCCTACCTGGCGTCCCAGGTCCGCGTTCGTCGCGTTGCCCTCGCCCTGGCCGCCGCCCCGGCGGTCGTCGCCGTGCTCATCGGCGCGATCCAGTCCCAAGAAGCGTGGTCGCGGCTGTGGAACGTCACCGGCGACGTGCTCCTCACCGGCGCGCTGTACGGCTTCGAGCCGCTGTTCACGCTCCCGCTGGTGGCGATCCTGCTCTACGAAGCGGCCACCCCCGGCGGCTCGGTCCGAACCGTGAAGGAGACGTGGTTCCGCAAGGCGGACTTTGATGGCGACCAGACGGAATTCGGCAGCATCAAGGCCGGCCTGCTCCTGGCCTCGGTCCTCATCAACGTGCTGCCGCACCTCCTGCTCGGCGAACTGTCCGGAGTCGCCTGGTTCGCCGTCCCCGCCGCGATCGTGATTTCCCTGAGCCTGGTGCCGAAGCTCGCCGTGGGATTCGGTCAGCGGATTCTCAACGCCAAGTCTGACGCCGAGCTGGGCGTCTCGTCAGGGTCGCTGCCGCCGGTCCTGGCCAAGCTCGCCCGGCAGAAGCGCCACGTCGAACTGGCCATCAAGGACGGTTCCTACCGGGGCCAGCTCGACGAGAAGACCCGGCTGCCGTCCGCGAACGGTGTCCGCAAGACGCTCGCCGAGCTGCAAGGCGCCGCCGGGATGCCCGACGCCCAGAACGTAGTCGGGTTCATGCGCATCGAGCGCGGCATCGAGGAATAGCCCTGAAGCCAGCAGCCGGTCGGGCGACAACACCCCACCAGCACAGAGCTCGACCGGCTGCTTCCACCAACGACTCAACAGCGTCCGTTGTTTGCGGGTCGCCACCAACCCGAACTGGTTGGTGGCTCCGCCGGGAGCAACGGCCCCCACAACCGAACAGCACAACCCAGGCCACACAAGGTGACCTGGAACGGCAAGCAGGGAGAACGTCATGACCGTCACCACGGCGCGACCGTCCACCCTCGACGTCGACGACGACGAGATGACGACGGCGGACTACGCGCGCATGGTCGCCTCCGGTCAGTGGGCTACGCCGAACCAGCGTCCCACCACCGCGGTGGCCGACAACGACACGGAGCAGGTCTTACCCGCCGCGGCGGGTAAGACCAAAACCAACTCGAAGCCCACCTCGGCTAACACCGATGAGCCGAAGGAAGGGCCCGAAGCACCGGCGAAGGCCAAGGCAAAAGCCAAGGCGAAGACACGGCCCGAGGCCGAAAACGCCGACCGGCGCAGCCACCTCATGGACGCCGCGCACTGGACCCCCGGCGACTACGTCGCCATCGCACCCTCGCCCCTGCGCGAGGCGGTCGCCGATCACCGCATCCGCGCCCACGCGATGGAGTCTCCCGCCGGCCGCTTCCTGTACTCGCTGTACGCGACTCCGATGACCGTGGTCGGGGTGACGCTCAACGGTGCGTCCTGGACTACGGCGAAACTGTCCGCGCTGCTCAACGATCCTCGCCACTCGCGCCGACCGGGATCTCTGACCGAGACCGTCACGCTGCACACCGAGCGTGCCAACAACCTCCCGTTCACCCCGCTGAAGGTCCTGTACTGCGGCTACGCAGCCCCGGTGACCGCGGCGTCGGTGGTGCTGAATGCCATCGCGTGGCTGGCGGCGCACTCAGCTGTGGCGCTCAACGATCCGAAGCGGCTCGGCCGCGTGCTGCTCGCCGTTCTCTTCGTTGCCCTCGTCGTTGGTGGGTTCTCGGTGATGCTGTGATGCCAAAGGCCAACTATTCCCGTGGTCGCCGAGTGGCCGGCCGCCCGGCACCTCCACCCCGGCCAGCGCCGACTCAGCACCTCGGTGCGCGGCGTTCCGACCGATACAAGCTCGACGGCCGTTTCGTCGCCGTCGAGCAGGAGATCGGCGAGTGGGCCAAGGACATGCGCCACCGGGCTCGCCAGGCTGGTCGGCTGATCTACCGGAAGCGCAAGCCGGTCAAGAAGGGCAAGCGCTACAAGCTCCGCGTCGCCGGCCGCGGCCTGGTCTACGTCGGCCGTGTCACGGCCGGCGGCGCGGCCGTCACGGTCGCCGGCGCCTACCTCACGACCCGCTGGACTGCCCGCCACACCAAGCGGGCCGTGAAGTACGCCGCCCCCCATGTCAGGAAGGTTGCTGGCCACACCGCCCGCGCCGCCCACGCCTACGGCAAGGTCTACGGCGGTGCCGCCTACCAGCGATCCGTAGTCCTGGCACGGAAGGCGAACCGCAAAGCTGTGCGCGCTCGCGCCAAGAACGGGCTCAGGATCACGAAAATGCGGTCCTGGGTGGCCGGGTCGCTCGATCGCGCGCATACCAAAGCCTATGAGAAGGGCCGTGACCGCAGGGCGAAAGCGTTGCTGGCTGGCGCGATCCGGATCGCCCCGAAGCATCGTAATTCGATGCTGTCCGGCATGAAGCCTGCCTCGAACCAGATGCGGGCGCAGCGCGCGGAGGAAGCCGCGATGCGCGAAGCCCAGCGGGTGATCGCTAAGACCGAACGCGAGCAACGTCGTCGCGAACGTGACCAGCGTCGACCACAGGGCAAGGCTGACCGCCGCGGCCGTGGCCTCGACCGGCCGGGCCGTGGCCACCGCGGTGGCCACGTGCTGCCCCCGCAAACGGTCACAGCACGCCGGCTTCCCCGGCCCCTCGACAGCGCGAACGAGCCCAAACCGATCGTGCTGTCGCCACCGAGCCGGGACGGCGGCGTCCCAGCCCGAACCACCAAGCCGTCGATCTCGACGGTCTCGCAGTCCCAGTCTCCTCGACCCACCCGTACGGCCAGTTCGGCCGTGCCTGCCACAACAGCCCGTGGAGGAATCGTCATGGCGCAACGCAACCCGGCCGCTCAGCTGGAGAAGGCATTCAACGAGCTGGCGGACTTCACCCCCGAGGACTACCAGGACTGGATGCACCTCCTTCTTGGTCTGGTTAAGGCATTCCGAGCAGGCGCCGAGTCCGTCACCGTTCTCGCTAGCCGCATGGACGTGCAGGAGCGGATGGACCCGCGCTCGTTGCAGGACTTCTACCTCACCGGCGAGCCCTTGCTCGTGGTGATGCAGCTGTTCGGAAACTCCGGCAAGAAGTTCTGGGCGCTCTACCAGGACCGCGTGGAGCCCAACAGCGGCCGCGGTCGAACGATGCGCGACGAGAACAAGTTCTTTCAGCAGCCGTAGCCCGGCCTGGATCGGGTCGATCCCGCCCAGACCACGCCCATCTCGTCTCTCCGCGCGGATGCGAGGGACTGGGCGGGAGTCGTCCAAGTCCAGCCCAACCCACCTGTGAGCCCTCCGGACTGACCAGGAGCCACCAGTGAGCAAGAAGAAGCGCAACCAGGTTCCCGAGCCGGTCGAGCAGCACGAATCGCGGATGAAGGCCGCCACGAAGTCGGCCCTGCACCGCAACTCATACCAAGCCCGCCCACTGATGATCAACACGTCGGCGCTCGCGACCGGGTTTGCCCTACACGACATCTCCCCCACCGCCGGCGCCATCGTCGGTGGCGGCGCAGCCCTGGTGACCGCGGTCAATGCGTGGCTGGGTCGCATGTCCGACGAGGAACGACAGCTCCTCGTGATGCACGGAGCCGCCGCCGGCGCATGGTCAATAGTCGCTGGCATCGCCGGACCGCTGGAAGCCGCCGTCGGCGTCGCCGGCGCGGTCGGCGCGGTCGCCTCCCACACGGTGTGGGCCGAGCGACGCAAGATCCGCAAGCCGAAGCTGTCCGAACGCCCCGTCTACGACGAATGGAACGACGAGGACTACGGCATCCTCGCCGACGCCGGATACGAGGGCGTCCGCATGTTCGGCAGGGAACCCATCCTGACCGCGGACGGGAAGGAACAGATCGGCTTCTACTACCACCTGGACCTCTCCGGCTCCAGCGTGACCGCCGACGCCTTCATCGCCATGGGGGTGAACAAGATTGAAGCTGCCTTGCCGGGAAAGACCCGCAAGGGCGCGGTGAAGATCCTCGAGGACCCAGACGACGTCAACCACGTGATCGTCGAGATCATCTGGCGCAAGCAGTGGTCCCTCGACCAGCCGGTGCTGCACCCCGTGGTCGAACACCTCGACCAGCTGCACGAACTCGTCCAGTCCGCGGTTGAGCACCACATGTCCGACGGCGCGGTTCCGGCGAAACCGATCCCTGCGCACCTGCGGAACCTGATGCCCGGCATGGCCACCATCCGCAACCCGATCGCTATCGGCGTCACGCCGAACCGGGAGATCGTCACCAACACGATCTACCGCAAGGGCTACGGCGCGATGCAGGAGTACGGCGCCGGCGTGATCGGCTCCGGCAAGACCTCCCGGATCAACTGCGAGATCTGCTCCCTGCTGCCCTGCCGGGACGTGGTCATCTGGGCGATCGACCTCTCGGCCAAGCGCGGGAAACACTTCAAACCGTGGGGCGGATGCATCGACTGGCTGGCCACCACGGCCAAGGAAGCGCGCGACATGCTCCGCGCTGCCAAGGCCATCGCCAACGCGCGCGGCCTCGCCTACGACAACACCGCGATCGTCAGCCCCAAACGCGCGCCCATCATCCGCATCATCATCGATGAGCTACCCGCGCTGTTCGACGAGATGGACGCCAGCGAGCTGCACGAACTGCTGTCGATGCTCACCAAACAGTCACGCTCTCAGGGCATCAGCCTCGACATGTGGACCCAGCGCGCCAACCAGACCGACCATGGCTACGGCTTCCAGTCGATCGTCTCGCAATGTGGCAACCGCACGGTGATGAAGGTCCTGACAAGCAAGGAAGTCGGGGGCGTTCTCGAGAACAGCGAACTGGTGCAGGTGGACCCCACTCAGTTCCTGCCGGGCGAACAGATCACCCAGAACGTCCTCACCAACGAGATGGTCCACTCCCGCAGTTTCCTTGTGCGGGAAGCGGACGACGACCTCGATGACGACGATGAGCGCGGCGAGGGCGCGATCGATCTCGGTGACATCCCCGCCATCGCGGCTCTCTATGCCCCGTTCCGTCCCAAGCTCGACGCCGTCTCGGCCAAGGCGGCCGGCGAGGCGTACGCCAATCGCGACCTGAACGTGCCCGAGAACCCCCTGCTCACCCCGCAAGAGGTGATGACGCCGCAGTTCACCGCGCCACCGGAATCCGCGGCCGAGGTCGACGAGCTCGTGCAGCAGTTCAAGACCAACGTCGACTGGCTCGACGCCGTACTCACCGGCCGCATGACCGTCGGATACATCGATGACGAGGAAGGCAAGACGATGGACACCAGCACTCTCCCGGAGATCGACACCGCGGACATCCTGCTCGACAGGGACATCCCCATCGGCAACAACGTCGACGCCCGCGAAGACCGCGCCCACAAGATGAAAGCGCGGTTGCAGGAACGCCTTGCCGCCACCGAGAGCGGCGTGGAGGAACTAACCCAGCAGGTCGCCACCATCCCGCGGGCCGTACCGCTGTCCACCGCAGCTGCCCAAGAGCAGCCGAAGCAATTCCCGGACACTGACCCGATCATCGTGGCGGCGGTCGAGACGATGGGTAAGCACGCCGGCAAAGGCGCCCCGATGTCGGCGATCCAGGAGGCCGCCGAGAAGGCCCTCGGCAAGAAGACCACCAGCGAAACCGTCCGGGCCCGTCTCCGCGACCTGAACTACCGAGAGAAGGCAGTGCTCGCCGGCAAGGGCCGCGGCGCCCGCTGGTACCTGCCGCACCACGTCCCTGCCGCCGCTGACTCTGCCACGAGCGAGTAACACGCCAAGCAACTCATCGACCCGCCTAACCGGAGCAGGTGAACACGCGATGCCTCGCAAACGCACGACTACCAGGAAGAAGCCCGCCGCGCCGAGCCGGAAGAGTAGCCGGACGACGCGCGACAACCGCAAAGTCACGGTCAGCAAAACCTGGAACTCCACCGCGCGCGGTATCGGCAAACTCATTCGCTCTACCAGCAGCGCACGGGATCTCGAAATCCCGCAACAGCGCGACGCCATCGCGCTGGGACTGACCGTTACAGCCGCAATCATCGCGATGACAACGTGGTTTCACCTCGGCGGACCGCTCGGTCACCGGATCGACGGCGGCCTCCGTGCCATGCTGGGACTTCCCGCCCTCGCCCTTCCCGTGGTGTTCGCCGCAGCTGCCCTGACGCTGATGCTCTCCGTGGCCCGTCCAGAGCGCCGGCCCCGTCTGATCGGTGGGACCCTGCTGACCGCCGTGGCGGTGACCGGCTTCTTCCACGTTCTGTCCGGAATTCCGGCCGAGCAACGCAATTTCGAAACGGCGGGTGGCTTGCTTGGCTACGCCGCGGCGGGAATTCCCGCACAGTACCTTTCCGTATGGCTCGCCGTGCCTCTCCTGCTGGCGACCCTCGGGCTTGGACTGTTGATGGTCAGCAATGCGCCGATAAGCACGGTGCGCTCGGCCATTTGGGAATTCCTAGCCAAACCCGCGACATCTTCCGAACGCGGCGAGGACGAAGTAGCCACTAAACAGCCACTCGCGGCCCGAGGAAACCGATCGGCCCGTCGCACAGACAAGGCCCAGCCAGGCGTCGCCTCTGCACAGGCGAACACCGTTGTCGACGAGCCGACGCCGGAATCGAAACCGGACTTTTTCCGGGAATCGTCGAGCGGATACCAGCTGCCGCGCACGGACATCCTTCGGCAGGGCACCCCGAAGAAGGCGCCGGGCAGGGACGCCGGAGAGCTGACCAAGGCGATCACCGAAGTGTTCAACGAATTCAAAGTCAAAGCCGAAGTCACCGGGTTCACCCGAGGCCCGACGGTCACCCGGTATGAGGTCGCCCTCGGCCCTGGCGTGAAGGTAGAAAAAGTCACCGCACTGACCAAGAACATCGCCTACGCTGCGGCCACCGACAACGTACGTCTGCTCGCCCCGATCCCCGGCAAGTCCGCGGTCGGCATCGAAGTTCCCAACACCGACCGCCAGGTCGTTCACCTCGGCGACACGCTGCTGGCTCCCACGGCCCTGGCCGACTCCCACCCGATGGTGATCGGGCTGGGCAAGGACATCGAAGGCGACTTCGTCACCGCGAACCTGACGAAGATGCCGCACCTGCTGGTCGCCGGTTCCACCGGTTCCGGCAAGTCCAGTTTCGTCAACTCGATGCTGATCTCGCTACTGGCCAGGGCCACACCGGACGAGGTCCGCATGATCCTGATCGACCCGAAGATGGTCGAACTGACCCCGTACGAGGGCATCCCGCACCTCATCACCCCGATCATCACCCAACCGAAGAAGGCCGCGGCCGCGCTCGCGTGGCTGGTCGAGGAGATGGAGCAGCGCTACCAGGACATGCAGGCACACCGGGTCCGGCACATCGACGACTTCAACCGCAAGGTGCGCAGCGGCCAGATCACGGCGCCGGCCGGCAGCGAACGCGAGTACCAGCCCTACCCGTACATCCTGGCTATCGTCGACGAGCTCGCCGACCTGATGATGACCGCACCCCGCGACGTCGAGGACGCGGTCGTCCGGATCACCCAGAAAGCCCGCGCCGCCGGCATCCACCTGGTGCTGGCCACCCAGCGTCCGTCGGTCGACGTGGTGACCGGCCTGATCAAGACCAACGTGCCGTCCCGGCTGGCGTTCGCTACCTCGTCCCTGACCGACTCGCGGGTCATCCTGGACCAGGCGGGCGCCGAGAAGCTGATCGGCATGGGCGACGCGCTGTACCTGCCGATGGGCACCGGCAAACCGGTCCGCCTCCAGGGCGCTTACGTCGATGACGAGGAGATCGCCGCAGTCGTCAACTTCGCCAAGGAACATGCGCAGCCGGACTACGCCGACGTCGCCGCTGCGACACCAGGCGAGAACGACGAGATCGACCCGGAGATCGGCGATGACCTGGACGTGCTGCTCCAAGCCGCTGAGCTGGTGGTGACCTCGCAGTTCGGCTCGACGTCGATGTTGCAGCGCAAGCTCCGTGTCGGGTTCGCCAAGGCGGGTCGACTGATGGAGCTGTTGGAAAACCGAGGCGTGGTTGGACCGTCCGACGGTTCGAAGGCCCGCGAAGTGCTCGTAGACACCGACGAGCTGGAAGTGGTGCTGGCGTCCTTGGGCGCCCACGCTCGGGTCGAGCCGGTCTCGTTGGACTGAGCTCCCCGGCGCAGCGCCCCAGGCCACACCACCCGGCCTGGGGCGCTGTTGCGTGTTCGCGGTAGTTGGCCCAGCTCGCCAGCGATGGGACAATGGCTGGTATCGACACGAGGAAGGCCACGCCGATGGGAAGCGACCCGAGCGACCGGATGCCGCCGTGGCTCACGGCAGCGTTCGATCAGCAGGATGCCGCAATCCAGGAGGTTCGACACAACAACCGCGCCCGCTTCGAGAAGATGGTGCGTGGAGGCGCCCCCGGCGAACACAAAGTGCGCGAGGCGATGGCCTGGTTCGATGCTCAGCGCGCCCACTACAACGCCGCGGTGGACATCCACGCCGCCGGCCCCGAATCCATGTCGGCACCCCAGTCTGAACCACCGCGTCAGCGCCGCACCGAGCCTGTCCCGGTGCCCGACATCGACGACGCCATGTTCGCCGACGAGCAGCCCAGCCAGCGCCGGGAAACTACACACGTACACCGCACGCGGTTCGAGGTCGAGACCCCGGCCGATCCCCCGGCGCCCGGCAAGTCCACCAGGCTGCTCCAGTCTCCCGCGGTCTACGGGAAGTCGTTCGCGGTCGGCGCGGTCATCGGCGGGGCACTCTGGCTAGCAGTCACTGGCCTACTCGTATGGCTGTTCGACTCTGCCTGGTGGGGCTGGTGGCCCGGCCTGCTCACCGTGCCGGTAGCCGCAGCTGCGTTCCTGGCCTGGTGGGTGACGGCGCAGCGGGACATCAAGCACTGGATCGTGTACGGCGGACGAGAGCCCTTGAGGTCCCGCCCCCGGTTCAAGTAGCAGGCTCCCCGCACGCCGCGTCGTAGAGAGCCAGCAGCGGGCCGCCACGATGTCGCTCGTCACCCGGCGCAGGGCCTTCTCCTGTCGAGGCGGATGCCGCCGACGTTCAGGCAGTCCGTGACCATGATGATCGCGTGGCACCAATCTCGGCATGTTCGTACAGCCAGCGCAGCGGCCGGATGTTCCGCTCGAACTCCTGCTCGCGGTGTATAATTCCCTATACGGCTGGACATTGTTGCCGCAGGGACGGATCGTCGACTCCGCCCCTGCGATCTACTACCGCTTCGTACGACCCAGCCGCACCGGAATGCCAAAGTAGTCGCCGAGTGCCAGGCGGATCAGCACGGATAGCTTGAGCTTGTGCATCTTGGCAAGGCGTTTGAGGTCCGGCGCGTACACCGGCGAGACCTGGTATTGGACTCGAGAGCTGTTTGGCTTTGCCTTCTTCTGCCGTCCCGGCTTGCGGTCGAGGATCGGCAGCCCGGCGAAGAGGCCGTCCTCGTGGACAGGGCCCCTGGCCGCCTTGATGAGCTCGGGTAGCCGTTCCGCACAGTTCCGCACGGCGGTGAGGACGATGACCTCCGCCGTACGACCGTGGCCAGTCGCCTGCATTCTCTGAAACTTGTCGGCGACGTCGTCCGGGACCCAACTCTGCTGGGTGAGCTTGCTACCGGTGAACTCCTCGTCGTCGAGGTCCTCGTCGACTTCGACGTCTAGCTCGGCGGCGGGCTTGATCTGCTCGTCCGCGTCGGCGCCTGCTGGGTCGGTGATGACGAACGAGGCAGGCGCACCGTCGTCCGGCTCCTGGCCGTCGATACGCAGCTCGGCGGCCGGCTTCCCCTCTTCGTCCAAGCCGCTGTTCGCGGAGCCACCTGCTGCGGCTACCTGCTCGCCTGTCACGCTCGTGTCCTCCGCGGTGGCCGTGCTCGCGGTCTTCGTGACGGCGGCCCGCGCGGATGTGCTGTTCTCAGGAGGCCGTTCGTGCTGTTCAGCGCCTTGTCCGGTCGCCGGTTCTTTCGTTCCGGTGTCCTGGTCGACCACTGCGGTCGTGTCAGCTGGCTCCTTCACCGTGGCGGTGGCTGGCTTGGGTGGGACAGTAGCCTGCTCGACTGCTTCCGAACTCGGCGTCGGTTCCACGTCCGGGCGCTCGGCGGTCGGTGATGGCGTTGCGGCCTGCTGGGCAGCTACCTGGTGGTCGGTGACCGTCGTGTCTGAATCCGCATCGCCACTGTTTACGGGGGTACTGCTGCCAGCCAGGGCGGGCGGAGTTGTACCCGATGCGCCACCTTGCTGGGCTGCGGCGGCCAGCTTCGCGGCCCTACGGGCTGCACGAGTGCTTCCGAGCGCGGACACGTCGGG